>CAZJOD010000057.1:0-20079 GCA_964547525.1 uncultured Clostridiaceae bacterium | reverse complement strand
CCCTATTTTCCACAACACTTTTTATATTTTTTACCGCTTCCACAAGGGCAGAGGTCGTTTCTACCGACCTTCGCGTATGTCCTTTTCTCTTGGTTTTTAGTAGATTCGAGTCGTTCATCAGAAACGGGAAGTTTCTGTGGCTGTTCATCGCATGAAAGTTCTTTAGGGGTATAACCTTTTAATCGCCACATCCGGGTATGATTGTACAAATCCATAGCTAATGCGTGCAAATGTTGTGTAATATCAGAATTTGTAAGTATGAAATTTTTCTGTATAAATGTAAACATATCTTTTTTATCGTTTGTATTATTAATGATATCCACCATATTATAAACAAATTCATCGGTTTGATCATTCTTAATATTATAATAATCAGATATAAATGATATAAATTTTTCTACTTCGGGTGTCCGGTCAAATGGTTTTAAAAATTCAATTTTATATAATTGCTCTTTGGTAAAGGGGTAGTATTTCAAGTCGGATCGTTTATTCCGTTCGGTGATAATGTCATCTTGATTGTTAACTGTATGATAATAATACCCGTATTCAGAGTATCCAATTAACTTATATGTGTCTAATGCGACAGACATAACATATATAAATCGTTTTAAATCCACCTCATACGAGCTCAATTGTTGAATTCTATTCATGATATAACCGGTATCTACCACACCGTAGTAGAAAACCATACTGTGAGTTAACCAAATCCACTCGGTGTTTCGTTTTACCGCTTCTTGCAGCCGAGAATTATCTCTATTCAAAAAACGATCCCTCAACTCATTAGGCATAACAAGCATGTGTTGCCCGTTCATTTCAGTGGGATATAACAAACTGTATCTCCGTAATGACAATGCTTGATCCGGAGACATTTTGCCTAATGAAAAAATGCCACCATTTTTAGCAACTTCTTTAAGCAAATTATATCGTCCTTGATCCAGGGCATATAATACTGTATCGAATTTAGCCGGGATTAACTCATTTAACGCAATTACCATGTCGGCCTTTTTTAAACCGCTTATTCCTTTAATATTCAAATGCTGCCGAATTTCATTCAAATCGCCCATTGTCAAAGTGATTAAGGCTTCGTACAGATTACAGGGAACCCTCATAGTTTTCCATATTTGCTTTTCCAGTTGTCGTTCGAATTTATCAGTCCAAATTTTCATTTCTTCCATTAAATCAGCTCGTAATTCCTGCAATTCCTTTTGGTGGTCCATCACGGTGTAACTCCCCTATTCAAAAACACTTATTTTTAGTCTAAATCATACAGTATCCATTCGTTCGGGTCAAATAAGATTTTTATAAATTTACAATTCATTGTTAGCTTATTATAAAAGCAATTTATCGAAAAACTCTTGAACTTTCACATAGTACATTTTTACAAAGTCCTTTATCTGCAAAGTGTAGTTCCGGGGTATCTACCTGTTAGAAAGCTAGCTCTGCCGGGTGTACACACGGAGCTTTGCGAATATGCCCGATTAAAAACAACACCTAAATCCGAAAGTTTATCAATATTCGGTGTATCTACAAGCTTGTTACCATAACAACCTAATGTATCGAATCTTTGTTGCGATCGGTACATATCCAAAGAATATTTTTTTTCATTAAATCACCTTCTTATAATAGACGAGGGACCCGGAAACTTCAAAATCCCTTATACCTACAAATCTTTTTTATCAAATTCAACTTCTATACCAATGACATACAGTACATGCCTATTTCATATCCAATTTTTGCAATATCGTCTTTTAGAAACTCGGGAAGTCTATTAAATTCCTTATGAGTTTCATATGTAAAATCACCTTCATATCCTATCTCTGCAAATACAGGCATAATGGATTTCCAATCTATATTTCCATGAAAAGGAAACATATGCTCGTCCTCATTTCCATAATTATCATCTACATGTGTGGATTTCAAATGTTTACCAAGTTTACGCAGTGCTATGGTTTGGTCTTTATAAATAAAGTTTCCATGACCGAAATCCCAACAGATACCAACTAAAGGGTCGTTATATGCTTCCACTAAAGCTACAAGTTCCGATGCAATACTTGAGAAGCGTCTTTTTGTTTTTTCTCTTTCAATCATATTTTCGAATGCTATACCCACATTATTTTTTATTGCAAGTTCGACATAAGGGTCAAAATATTCCCTGTTTTTTTTTATACTCGCCTCCACATCGTATTCCGAAAAAGTTCTCTCATCCGTGGGATGCATAGCTGCCCACTTTACACCGAGAATGGAACTGGCGATAATTGAACGTTTCATCATTTTATCATATGTTTCTTGAAATTCTACAGGCTTTTGTTTTACGTCATCTGTAAAAACCGGATGAGATTGAGAAAACTCAATACCTAATTTTTCCCCCTCATTTCTAAGTTCATTCATAATCTCTTGCCAGTTATCCTTAACGAGATCTCCTTCCCCCCTGATAGCCGCACAGAAATTTACGTCTATTACATTAAATCCGGCGGCTTTACATCTTCTTATTGATTCTATATATGATGTAAAATCACCGGCTAACCTTACACCGAAAAAGTTTGTTGAAGTCGCTAATCTCATTTTATAATACTCCTTATGCCAATATGTCTTTGTTGTATTAAATTAAAGGCCTTACCAACTGTTTTAATTTTACCATTTTTTAAGACGTTTTTACAATTGTCACTTTATACAATAATAGTGTTTCCGGTCATACCTTTAAGATCATCCAGCTATATAAGACTTGAAATGCAATAACAAAATATTTTATTGACTGATAGAACGTTTAGGTGCTAAAATTACTTTCGGCAAATTTAAAATACATCGTTTCTAAAGAGGCTATCAAAATGTTTAAGTATTCGACAAAAGGAACTTGTTCCAGTGAGATTTGTTTTGAAATTGAAAATGAGCGGGTAAAAAATGTCCGCTTTACCAAAGGCTGCCCCGGAAATTTGCAAGCAATATCCAAGCTTGTTGAAGGCATGCATATAAAAGACGTAACTTTGAGGCTTCGTGGTATTGTTTGCAGAAACGGTACATCCTGCGCCGACCAATTGGCAACAGCACTTGAAGATGCACATAAAAAGCAATCGCTTTCAGGTATACCGGATTAAATTAAATATATAGCAATACTCATAACGCTTTTTTATCAGGACTTATCGATATCCTTTTGCTGTATCTGTTGGCGTAACTACTTGCCACATATGAATCAGGTTTAATTTTCGCATCAACACCCATACCTTCAAAATAACCTGTCATTTCTCTGATAAGTTTTCTGGTCTCGCCTTTAGTACCCACATCAATATGAGCTTCAATTTTACAGTCGAAGTTTTTGTACTTTTCAGAAAAATCACATAAAAAATCTAATAATCGTTCGTTTAATTTGTATGTTAACTCGTAAGTTAAAATAGTTTCCTTAGAAATTTTTTCTCTGAGGTTCTTATATCGCTTGTGCTCGACCCTTTTGCTAACACAACACCATGCACCTCTTCCGATCCTGTGTATGTGTATACCTGTTGCAAAACAAGTATAATTACCGGTTACCTGTGAATCGGTACCGATAGCCAAACGGTATACTGTGTCCGGGTTGGCTTCAATAAACGCTTTTATACAATCGACAACATCGTCGAATAACATATTTTTTCTAATAGAATTAAAAAATCTCATCATATCACCTCTTTTCACTTATATTAAAACCAAAATTCGTTTATCGTAATATGTTATAATATATTACCCTGTGCTTCGTTAGTTTAATATTTTTTATAAAACATTAGGTATTATATTTATTATATCAATATTAATAAAATTTAGTTTTTATATATAAATACATAATATAAACAATATAATATAAATATTGTAAAATATATGTACAAATATCTTATTTGTAATTAAACGAAATAATGAAACAATTTAAGTTTTTTAACTTTATTTATGTTTGTCGTTAAGCCTGTATGTTCAGTTGTTGAAACTTCTCACATTATATCAGAAAGAATTAATTCTATCAAATAAAAAAACTCTTATAATAAAGTAAATTATAAAAGTAATTTCATTGTTAAATAAACGAACCCTGTTCTGTGGTTCACAGTAAGTGAGTTATTGCAGTGAAATAAAAAGTGGATTATAAAATAAGGTTTTTATTCATATAAATTACGGTCGGTACAGCAAATCCTCTAAAATTTCACCCTCCTCGTCGACAAAACGGAAATTAAACCCAAGCTCACGTCCACTGAACGGTTTAGGATGGTTTTGTGCAACCTTTATCAATACATCGTTATAACCTTTATTTAGTTTGAACGAACCGGGTATTATTTGCCGTATAACAGAAGTATTTCTTTTAAATATTTCTTGACCGTTTAAAAATATCTTCAAAGCTTGGTCACCGGAACATTCAATTCTTACGATTTTGTCGTTATCCGAGTATACTTTACACTTTGCATAAGATACCGGTCGCGGGCCGTCCTCTATCTTTTCTTTCCAGCAATACACGTATCCCATACAGTTAAACTCATAATCTTTTCTTCTGTACCTGGAGTATTGTTTACCGTTAAATGTATAATACGGTTTATCAGGGTCGTTTTCTACGGGTGTCGGCGTGTCTATACCGTAAGAATCGTCATATATAAAATCACCTATAAGCTCAAAACGACTTGCAAAACCGCTTCCGAATGTAAATTGTTTTTCTTCGATATTTTTTTGGTTTTCGTAATCTGCTTCAAATCTAACAGTGCCATGGAACAATAAAGGTAAAAGATCGGAACTCGGTTTTAATACAACTCGAAAAACATGAAGTCCTTTTCCCGAGAAAGTATAGCTATCCGAAAGACAACCTTCAAAACCTTCCACAGGTAATAATTGAGCTTTCACCGATACTTCACAACCCGTGTTATTTTCTACGGTAGCTTGTATATGACATAAACCTGCATCGTCCATATCGGCGTCTACATTAAACACAACGCTATCAACCGGTTTAGAAACAGGATAAACTTTTACAAGTTTACGGTCTTGTAACGGATAATTACCGGCGGAGTGTAATATTTCTGTTTGAATATCACCTTCTTTATCCATTACTATTCTTGTCAAGCCGTATATCCCTTTTTCGTAATCATATGTATTTCCGTCATCTTCATATAGATCGAAACAACCTTCGTCACCCGGATACAAATATAGGTTTATTTCACCTTTGTCCGAATCACCGGTATTAGTTCCCGGTTCTACCGTAGGAATGATCGCACCTGCTTTAACAAAAAGAGGTATTTTATAAAGAGGAGCGGATTCATCTATATATTGACCCCCGATTATTTTTTCGTTAGTCCAAAAATTGTACCAAATACCTTCCGGTAAATAAACTTTTCTGCTGCGAGCACCTTTTTCAGTGACAGGAGCTACTAAAAAAGAAGGTCCGAACATATATTGACTTTCTTGTAAAACCGCTTCGGGGTCATCCGGAAAATCCATATACATTGCTCTCATAATAGGTTTTCCGTCTTTTGTAACTTTTCTTGCGCAACTGTATATGTAAGTGATAAGTTTATATCGTAATTTGACAAAATTCGACAAAATTTCTTCGGCCGGTTTTCCAAACGACCATATTTCGTTATCCGGCCTTGTTCCGTGAGTTCTGAAAATCGGACAAAACACACCCCATTGAAACCATCTTATATAAAGCTCCGGAGTAAATTCCCTTTTGGTTATGAAACCTCCTATATCCGTGCACCAATATTGTTGTCCCGATAAAGCTACCGTTTGGCCTAATACCACTTGATCTTTTAACACCTCCCAAGACGCCGAAATATCATTTGACCATAATGTAACACCGTATTTTTGAATACCGGCGTATACAGCCCTTGATAATATGAAAACCCTCTCATTGAAGTCACGTCTTTGACCCTTGTAAATAGCTTCACTCCATAAGTTGGAATAAATATTATGTACATCTTCACGTTCTCCGGAAAAACTCTTTGTACCGGGGTAATGATCCTCAAGTTCCCCCATATCGGTCCAATATCCTCTGATACCCGATTCATATAATTTTTTCACTAAAACGTCCCAAAAATATTTTTGTGCTTTTGGATTTGAAAAGTCATATGTCGGTCGCGCATGATCCGGAACGACATTTAAAAATCCTTCATCTTTCAATTGTTCAAATTTTAGCGCTTCTCGATCTATAAAGGGATGTTGTGCCGACATAACTTTAATCCCAAGTTTGTTAAGCTCTTTTATACCTTCATCCGGGTCCGGCCAATATTGATCATCCCATTCGAAATCGCCGAATTCTTTAAACCACAACCAATCGATAACCAAGCAATCCAAAGGTACTTTCTTTTCCCTATATTTTTTTGCTATCATGATCAATTCTTCCATACTTCTGTATCTGTTTTTGCATTGTATAAATCCGTACGCCCATAAAGGCGGCATAGGTGCATGTCCGGTCAGGTCCGCATAACCTTTTTGTATGGCATCGGGTGCCTTCCGGCATATGAAAAAAACATCGAAGCAATCGGAATCCAATATGATAGAAATATCATCCGGATCATTATATGGGTTAGGTTCTTCCCATGACCAAGGATAAGGATTTCTATCCAATCCCAATTCGTCCGTTCTTGTCTCCGGTCTTTCGGCTAAAACGGCCTTTCCTATCGCAAATCGTGAGGGACGAGGAGAATTTAAAAACAACCCGTACCCGCAACTGGAGGTGTAAAACGGTATGGAACTATTACCACTTTTCCTCTTTTTATCGGTGGAGTTCCACATTCTTCTTTCTTTATCTCTCTGGTTTAGGTTCGCCATAGGGTCTTGACCTAATCCGTATATATTTTCGCCGCGATTCAATATAAGTGACAACACAATTTCTCTTTCGGAATATTTTATGGGATCGTATTCAACCGTAGAAAATAAAAGCGTGGAATTATCATCAAAAACCTTAAAACCGAAAGCTTTAACATTAATATGGACGGATGTTTTTTCGGATTTCATAATCAAACAATCCGATTGGTCTATCAAATCGAAAGCTATATATGAGGGTTCTTTTTGCAGTATGACAGGCGCTGTTGTTTTTATGCTCATATCACCGCATATTTTAACACGTATAATGTCATGTTCAACAAAACCAAAAATAATCTTCTTTGTTTTTGTATCTAAAGTTAAAGTATTTTCTTTAACATAACTGTTTACAATAGTGTCCAATTTCATAAAAAACCCCCTGTTAATGTCCGGTTTCATACAAACCATAAATATTAGCTCATCGTGTTATTTTAAATGTCCTTATCTCAAACGGATTAAACGTAAGCTGTTCTGTTTTAATTTTATTGATGACGTTCTCTTGCAAGTCGGTCTCATAAATATCGCCGAAACTGAAATTTATTTTAAGCCTGCACTGTGTACGCTGTCCTTTATATTCATACAATCTGATTATAATACCCATATCATCATATGCGTTTTTAACCGTTTCAATAATTACACCGTCTCGGTCAATCTCAAAAAAAGATCTTTTTTCATTAATACCCGCGCTGTTTTGGTTGTTATTATCACTTGTTCCTTTATAGATACTCAAAGGAATATTGTATTCATATGCTTTTTTTATCACATCGGCATTTTTGTAATCTCCTTTGTGCCAATATAACGCGTATGAAAAGGTATGGGTGCATTGATCGGTAAAGTCATGGTTATATTCTCCTTTGGGAGTGTCACCATACATAAATTTACATCCTCCGTATTCGGCACTTCTTATTAAATTTAATTCCAAACGATTATCTTTTGCACAATAACCGTATTTGCTATCGGTTATCAATGCCAAGCCGGTTTCACCGTCGGATATATCGATCCATTTGTGTGCCGGTATTTCATCTTTAGCCATTTCCCATGTAGTATTATTTGTAAGAGGTCGTCGAACATTACCGAACTGGATGTCACAAACAACGTCCGATGCGCAAATATCATGTTGAAATGATGTTCTTAGCATTGTTTCTTTATCCCTCCAGTCGACAAAGGTGTCAAACCTGATAAGTAAATCGTCTTTTTGCAACGATACCTTTTGTTTTATATACGAGCTGTTATATTTATACTCAAATTCACCACATGCGGACAAACCGTCCATAAAAAACCTTTTACTCACCAATTCGGGTTTTCCGGGTTCAAATTCACGATATGACGGAATAAAGTCCCAAGCGTCACCGATATCACGATATACATGCAAATCGTTCCCCTTTTGTCCGATCGGGATGAGTTCGGAACCGAATAATAAATCAGTCACACTACATATGGAACCTTCCTCATCAAATTCTACCGATAACCTTCCGTTACTTATGAGGTTGTCGGTGCAAGTCATCTCATTTACAGATATTTCTTTCGCTTGCAGGTTATTTACAACCATATAGCCCATTGAAGGCACAACAGCTTTTATATACTTTTCACCTACAGGTATATATTCTTCCCTTGTCCATGACAAACTGTTCATTACCAATGTTTGTTGCTCATTTATGTTTACAAAGCTTTTTAACGAATTTAAAAACCGAAGATCGGCTTTATGCATTTTATCAAGCATTTTTTCATAACCTTGCCAAGATTCGTCATAAACTCTTTTTATAGACGAACCCGGAACAACGTCATGAAATTGATAAAACAAGGTTTCTTTCCATAACTCATCGGTCAACGATGCAGGATATTTTATTAATCCGAAGTAATGCGCCAAAGTATGTTTTATTTCCATATCTCTGAGTGCGATTTCAGTTTTTCTATTATATCTTTTACTATTTCCAACTGTTGTATATGTCCCGTGGTGAAACTCCAAATACAATTCACCTTTCCAAACCGAAAATTTGTCGGCATCCTTCTCCCATTCTTTTATAAAATCGGCTACCGTGTTAAATTTGACAGGAGGAATACCAAGTAAATTTTTCATTCTCTTTATACATTCTATATGAGACTCCCCGGGCCCTCCTCCTCCATCCCCGTCACCAAACACCATTAGCGCCGATTCGGATATATCTTTATCTATATAGTTTCTTTCCACATTTTGTGCGGACTTTGGTAAAGCGGCCCCGTTATAACTGTTTTCCGGGAAAAAGTGTGACAACACACGGCTTGTGTCCAAACCCTCCCAAATGAAAGATTGGTGTGGAAATTTATTAATTGAATTCCAAGATATCTTTTGAGTGAAAAAATAATCGACACCGCTTTTTTTAAGTATCTGCGGCAATGCTGCGGTATAACCGAAAACATCCGGTAACCACAAATAATTCATTTTTATATCGAATTCATCTTTCATGAATTTTTGACCGTAATATATTTGTCTGATCAAAGCCTCTCCGCATGGAATATTAGTATCGGCTTCCACCCACATGGCTCCTTGCGGTTCGATTCGCCCTTCACTAACAGCTTCTTTTATTTCATCATACAGTTTTGGGTATCCGGTTTTCATCCATTGAAGCATTTGCGGTTGGCTCACTCCAAACACATACCCGGGATATTTTTTTGTCAGGTATACCGCAGATGATAAAGTCCTAGCCGCTTTCCTTACAGCTTCTCGTTGCGGCCATAACCACGCCAAATCCAGATGACCGTGTCCTACGGCCGAAATTTTCAGAGGATAGTCTCCGTTTTTCATAGATAACTGCTTTTCTAGAATTTTGAGTGCATCGTCAAACGCTTCATATCCCCTATCCACCACCATATGAGCACTATCCAAATAAGCTTTTTTCAACTGTGCATAACGCGCGCTGTCTTGCGGTAAAATTTCCAATAAATTTTCTACTATCATATTATTATAGTATAATGTCTTTGCTTTATCATTTACCATAACCAGATCGGCTCTCTTTATTTTAGCCACTTTATCTTGTTTACGAAACAAATCATTACTGCCTGCATCGGCCCATAACTCCAACATATCCGAATTTATGAAATTTTTTTCTAACACATACTCAATCTTAGGAGTACGGCATCCCACCGAAGTTAAACTCCTTATTGGAGATCCTGCGTTATCAACAATAAGTAATTCTCCTTCTATATCTATTATTACAGCCAATCCCGCCGTTTTTGGCACCCGGCTCAAGTCGGTGGTAAATTTAAACCACGCACATTCATACCAAGTCCCCCAAGGATCACCGACTGATAATTTAATTTCTTTACCGGTCAGTCTGTCCTCCCAATGTATGGGCTCTTTACTCCAATAACAAGTAACATCCAATGATTTGACTTTTATATATATATTATCATTAATGCATGCACGATAATATCGGATAACTCTGCCACTGTTATAATCTCTAGGTTTAGGCATAATGTGCCGTCCTTTCCTCCGGTGAAAAAGATCCGGGATTATAATTATTTTTCATAATTTTGCTATGATTATACCATACGGACATGACAGGTTTGATAAAAGCTTTATAGAAACTTGTAAAAATTAATTTATATTCCGTTGTGAAAACTTTATTTTACTTCAATAAACAACAAGCATTGAACCGGAATATGCTATAACCATGATACCAAAAATCCAAACCGAGCCGGATTAATTTCAACACCGATTTACTGTAAGTGTGTTATTGCCGGTGAATTATTGCGGTGAAAGAAATTCTAGATAAATATCGTATTTATATACTTTATGCTATAATTATGTGAAATTCTAATTATCAGGTGATTAATATGAATAAGAAAGAACTCATATATCAATTTAAATCTTGCGGAATAAAAAAAGGTGACATACTTGCCGTTCACAGTTCGTTAAGCGCTTTCGGTCATGTAGAAGGAGGCGCTTTTACGATAATAGAATCATTGCAGGAAATAATAACCGACCAAGGTTTGCTATTGATGCCTACACATACGGGAAATCTCTCCTGCTTTAAGCAAACCGGTTTTAATCCTAAAAAAACCGAATGCAAATCGGCGGTCGGTTTGATTCCCGATACATTTTGGAGAATGGATAATGTTAAAAGAAGCTTGCATCCCACCCATTCCGCCGCCGCTTGGGGAGAGAAAGCCGATTGGCTTTTAGAGCACCACTCTCCTTTTACTTATGCATTTGAAGAAAACACTCCTTTTCACAAAATTTCTCTTTTAGGAGGAAAAATATTGTTATTAGGAGTTAAAAATACACGGAATTCAAGCATTCATGTTGCCGAATACTTATCTAAGGCTCCATATTTGGAGGTTTCTTATTCGTTACCTGAAGATACAACATACCTGGTGGAAAAAGATGACGGTTCGACTATTAAAGTCCCTTTGATGCCATACACACCCGGTTGCAGTAAAAAATTCGATATTTTTGATTCAATTTTATTTGATAATAATGTTATGAATGAGTATAAAGTCGGTAACGCGACAGTGTATATAGTAGATTCCGCGAAAATGATGTATATATTGGATCCGTATTTTCATACCAATCCGGGTATGTCTCTTTGCCATAATTGCAGTTGTTGCGAAAACAGAAAGGTGTTTTTAGAAAAAAAAGGACTTTTAACCTTTTAATATAAATAGGCTCGTTGCGTATTTGTTATATGAAACGAGCCCTATAATTCATCTTCCGTATTTATTTTATTTAACGGACAAACGACCGGTTTCCTCTTGTTATGTCCTTGCGGTTAATGAAAAATATATGTACCGCAGTTAACATTAAAGCTGTAAAAAACGCCGTCCAAAAATTCGGGTAGGCAAACCCTTTGGTCAGTCCCGCCGAGATTCGTAAAGTCCATGTATTTACAATCAGCCCCATTATACCTAACGATATAACATTCAAAGGCAGTGTTACCAATAATAGCACCGGTTTTAAGATCAAATTTACAATCCACAGTATTAATCCCATACCCGCTACGGCCGATACCGAATTACAGGTTATACCCGGAAAAATTAATACAGATACAGCCAGAACGGCTACGTTACATAATATGATTATAAGCTGCTTTCGCATAATTTTTTTCACCTGCCTTTAAATCAGTTTGATTGATATCTTTCTTTTACCCGCGTTCACATCCACCAAATCGAATTTTCCGTAATCTTGTAACTCTTCGATTATTAAAAGAACTGTTTCGATTAAACGGTAGAAACCGAAGTCTTTTCCAAACACTTTGTTGTATGCTTGTATAGTCATTAATCGTGGTAAAACCTTGTCTAAAATCAACATTATTCCTTCACATGCATATAAGCATTCGGTAAAAACATAAATGGGAACCGGTAAAGTTATACTAAACGCATTCTCAGTTCTTATTTTTACAAGAATTATTTGTGCTCTGTGTGTATTCATATGAAAGACCTTCTATTCTATATAGATATCGACGTTAAATTTATCACCTTTTACATCAACCAATTTCATAGAATCCAAGTCTTCTTCAAGAGCGTCGATTATCTCATCCAAATTTAAATTCTCAATATCTATGCCCTCTTTTGCCATTTCTTCTCTGGCGGCTTTCGGTACTAGATTGACAAATTTCGAGGCAAGACGAGCAACTCTCAAAGGAATATTTACGTCAACTCTTTTAAAATCATCACTATCACTGTCCACTTTTATCTTTAGATATCTTTTTCCCAGCTTTCCGTCGGATAGCTTTGCAGACACTTCGTTTTTTACCGTATCAGTTTTTTTATCATTATCCATCGCACTTAAAAGTTCCATACCTTCTTTGGCGGTAACCTTACCGCTTTCAATCATCTCCAAAATTTTTAATTTCTCATCCATTTTATAGTTCCTCCATTCATATCTTAATATTTTTTAATAACGCTACCGCTTCTTTTGCACCTATTTCACCTTTTTCTAAAGATGCCAATATATCTTTTCTCTTTTGTTCATTAACTTCATCATTTACATCCGGTTGTACAGGATTCAATCCTAACGACTCTATCAACCGATCCAATTTACCTCTGACTGTCGGATATGAAATCCCCATCTCTTTTTCAACATCCTTAATGCTGCCTCTGCAGCGAATAAACGTTAAGAGAAATTCCATATCACTGTCATCTAAAACAGAAAGCACGTTTTGCTTATACTTACCTTCCATTTTTGTTTTACACTTATCACATGACAGCGATGTAACATCCATGTGGTATCCGCACACGGGACAATTATTCGGTGCACTGTATTTCATATAACCACCTTTTCCAATACTTTTTAATGTTCATTTTCAAATTAATCGGTAAATTTACCCTACATGCCAAGTATATATCGTACTTTTTTAAAAGTCAATACCCATTTTAAAAATTTTTAATTATTTTTATAACTTTTATTAATTTTATTAATTGTCTAATTAATATTATTAATTTTGTTAAAGGAAAATCCAAATGACCGGCATACTAAGATTGATTTCAATGTACGACATTATTGCAAAAAATTTATTGAAACTTTTTACAAAAACTAATACATACACGTAATATATATTATTCGCAAACCACTGTCTTTTTTTTGGGGTAATCAGGCTTTTTTTTGATATTTGTTACCAAAATTATAGACTTTGATTAGTATTTGTAGTAAACTTTTCATATTGGAGTTTTCTTTTCATTACATTTATTCGGGAGGTCAAAATATGAAGTCTCATCTTAGAAGAATTCTCAGTTTTTTTGTAATTATATGTTTTTTAGTTTCAACAGTGCCCTCTACTGTTCTTTCGTATAACGCCGAGAAGAGCGGCTCTATACAAATAATAGACAGTAAGGGGAATATTGTGTCAACCGATACAAGTTGGGAAGAAATGTTCCCGTACGGTACATTTGCGTTCGGGACAAGCCAAGCTGTAGTTTCCGAAGGCGGTACACCTCAAACCGTTACCGTATATCGTTTAGGAGGCACAAAAGGTCGAGCGACGGCATATATTACATATGTTCCTGTTCGTTCGGAAACCGAAGAAAATGTATATACATATGTTAATGCCGCAGGAGCTAACGATGTTATCATCCAAGTGGAAGATCCCTTACCGATAGCGGCATATCAATCAACCGGCAAAGATCCGGCGCCTGTTAAACCGGATTCGGAGGTTTCGGTTTATCAAGATGATCAAAACAGCACCGATAATACATATTCCGAAGACGGAGAAACCGTCCTTCAATACGGCGATATTCAAATTTATGCGGATGTGGACGCCGAATCATATAAATGGTATGTATTTTATAACGGAGCTTGGGAGCTTATAACCGACGCCGATGAACAGTCGTTTATCGTATCCCGGGAGTATTGGGATGATTATGATTTCCGATGTGTATACACGATTGACACAGTGACTTATTGCACCTCGTCGGCAAAAGGACAACCCTACGAACCCGAAGAGATCGAAAATATTCCGAGTTTACCCGAAGAAGGTATTGAATTGAATCCTGAAACCACATATACCGTTTTACCGATGACCGGTAATGAATACGACGGTTATGTATTTGAATTGATATTCGCCGAGAACGAATGGGTGAAAGAAATAATTATTACCGCCGTAGATGATGATTTGCATGAAGCCGATGAATTCGGTATTTTTACAATCGTCGACAGTGACGGCGGCAGTGTATACGATACTGCGAATACATTAACTTTGAGAGTGCAAGATAACGAAGATATACTTCCGAGTTATATTTTCTTCGACACCGATGAAATAACGATTGATAAATCCGATAACAGCGCTTTTCTTAAAGTTCGCCGTACCGGAGCGATTCAATATGTTGTAAGTGTGGATTACACAACATTGGACGGTTCGGGCAAAGCCGGAAAAGATTATGCAAAAACTTCAGGTACTTTGGTTTTTTACGGGGATATAGACGAAATGACTATCGAAATACCCCTGGTTAATGATAAAACCGCAACCGATATAAATAAAGATTTTATTGTTGAACTCTCTAATATACGCGGCGGAGGTAATGCTTCTGAAATTACAACCTCGGTCGCGACTGTGAACCTGTTTAACAGTAACAAAACAAATAGCAATATGAATCTTGCAACAATGATGTATGATTCTAATGCCGTAGACATTTCATCTATGGTTGAACAATCGGGAAATTCCATGACAGGTTCCACTCAGACCGTCTATGCAAAGGAAACCGATATGGAGGGCGGTTCGGTTTACGCCGAATCCATACCGTTGGACGAAATAGATGATATCGATCTTTTTACATACAATTATCCTACCGGAGCGTATAGTTTCAGAAATTTCAGAAACAATACAAGCAATTACAACGCTAATTATTGGCGTGATTACACCTACATGGCCAACGAAACCAAAGCGTTCCAATATTATGATGTTGACAACCTTTCCGGATTTATATCTAACGCTCCGAGTATGTGGTCGGGCGGTTCTCGTTACGGTTCGACAGGTTGGCAATTAAAAAGTAAAGGAAATAGCAGTATAACGGCTACCATTCCCAATATGGCACAAATGTACAGTTCATTTAGAGCATATTTCAAATGGGAACCGAAATTTGGCAGCAGCTGGACATTATTCTGGTACGGATTGGAGTATACATATCCGGGCTTCAGATTGTTAAATTCCAACGGATCGGATTTTCATTATTATGATTGTAGGGGTGGGAACAGCGGTGGCTGGTTCGAAGGGTACAGTATAAACTATTACCCTACTTCATATGCCGTTCAAAGTTGGAATGCAAATTCTACAATCAACAGAATTCAATTATTTACTAAAAGACACGATGCACATGACGCCGCCGGTGATGCCTTAGCCGCATTAACAGACGGTATATTGCAAAGAAGATATTTTTCTAAAGATTATTTAAATCTCAGAATCTTCACTGCCAATGACAGTGACAGCGCCGAACCCGGTACTGCCGTCCTGACCGAAGTATCAGGTGTCTATGATGCGATGAAACCTAGGGTTACCATAAAATCCCAAAGCGGTGGTGTCACATCTTCAGGTAGAATATATGTTGGTAGCAAACTGCAAATCGAACTTAAAAGTACCGCAAGTTATTTCGTACCTACATTGGATTCCAATTTAACTTATGCGGTATATCTTACAAGCTCCAACGGAACTGTCGTTGCACAAAGTACGGGCGCCGGAACCACTCACTATATAGACATGTTGTGGAGCAACATGGATTTAAATGACACTTACACAATAAACGTGGTTATGACCCGTAAGCAAAGCATCGATATTGACATCTCTCCTTCGGTTCCCAGGTTAATCACCGACGGATCGGTTTCAGGCAATATAGATCCTTCAAAGATAGGTGCGGCGGCCAATGATTTTTGGGCGAGCACAACGGGCATTACATATGGATACCAACAACCCACCGCATCTGTAAGCGATAAATTCGTGTATAAAACAGGAGTATTAACAAAAAATCATTTTAATGCCGTAAACACTACCAATGCCAAAATACGCTTACCTATGGTCGAAAACTTACAGTGGTTATGCTTTAACCTCCCGGAGGAAGATATAGTATTATTCAACGGTGTGGCATATGCGGGTAATGAAAAGATTTATTTAAATGTAAATAGTTTATCGGAAGCCGCATTGACATTCCGCTATTACGATTCGGAGTACATATCGGCGTTAAATACCATGACCGCTTCAATATCCCGAGAGGAATTATATCTGGATAACAACGGTAACGGTATCATAGACGGTTATTATAACAAAGAAACCGGCCGATTCGTGCTTACACCTGTAAACGGTGTATATGACGAATTTATAGGATACTTGGAAGGTATCGATTTCGAAGAAACATTATTCGCACCGGTATACAGTAAGGCTGCGGGAAAATATGTACAATATTACTTAAAAGTATTTTATTCCATGACACCAAGGTGTATAACACTTCCCGTTGGAGCGAGTATAGACGATTACGCTCAAGTGTTACCTGCTTTCACAACTAACATAACTAACCCCGACAGTTATAAATTACTTACTCGTGAACAAAAAAGTTACCGATATATCGTAAGTGGCAAAACACGTTACTACTTAAACAATCAAGCGACATTAAACGATAACGATTACGGCTATTCCTCCGACGGTCATATAATGTATACCGCTGCAGCATCGGCCACAAAAACCGTAGACATTCCATTAGGAGGCGATTACAGCCCCGCCGTTTTAAATGAAGATTCGGGTGTGTACGAATGGGAACCGGATTTTCACGGAAACTTGTTATACACATTTGACAATCCCGAACCGATTTACATAGAGCATACTATCGCAGGAGATAACTTCCCTGTTGCTAAAATCATCGGTACCGACCAAAGCGGAAATGTGATTTTAGAGAACGGCGGTAAGGACAAACTAAATCTGTTCTTAGGATCATATACCGGTAATAATACTTTTGCACTTTGCATACAAGAACAAACCGTTACTACCGAGGAAATGTTGTCGTTGCCTAACGATGCCGTATCTTCGAGCATACGTATGGAATCCTCGGTAATCGGCAACTCCGGTACATTTCCCTCCTCGGAGTATTTAAAAGTAATGGGAGCCGGCGCCGATTCACCGGAAGGTGGAATGGATATGTCTGAAAGCGGTAATGAGTACAGCGAATTCAACGTAGATATGGGTATTGAACTTCCTAATGTGGAAATCGCCGCTTCGGAATATGTAACAATCATTCTTGACGGATATGATGTAGGTTTTGCAATAGGCATACCCTTAGGTTCGGTAGGAGATGAGAAAGAAGGTTTTAAAGACTCCAATAAAGAAAATGTAGATAATTTGAAAAAATTCTTTAGCGGGAAATGGTCCGACTTTTTAAAAGACGATACGTTTAAAGGTAAAGACAGCCCCGATAATCAGCTAAAATCAAAGGATTTCAGCGTAGAGTTCAACATAGCTTTGGCCATTATGTTTAAATATAATCCGCTTGATAATTCATATTACTTTTCAGAAGCTGCCATTTCAGTGGCGGCGGCTTTGGAATTCAGATTGCAATACCGCTTCACACCGGTTCCTATAGTGTATGTTTACGTTAGTGTAGGTATCAGTGTTGAAATAGGTACAGGTTTTACCGTTGAAAGAAAAGTTGTCGAAGATACCGATAACACATATCAAGTAACCGGTTTATCCGGCCTAAAGGGCAGTCAAACCACTTATATAACCGGTACGAAAACATTTAATCTGTATTTTAAGGGAAAACTTTTAATAGAGTGCACCGATTCAAACGGATTGACAATTGACGGAGTCAAAAACGGTTATTTGAAATCGGATGATATAGAAGAACCGGTTACCGTCACATTGGTCCAACAAGACGGATATATGTTAGATGATCCTATAACAGTTAAAATCACTTGTTTGGATGAATCGGAAGTAGAAAAGATAGTTCCTGTAACAAAAGCCGAATCCAACACCTATTGGAGCGGTATAAAGCTTTCTCCGGAAGCTTTTATTGAAGCCGGTGCAGGTGTAGGAGTAGAGATGTTGAAATTTGAAATTTATGTCAAAATCAGCGTCGGTGCGTCTATGACCTTCGGAGCTTATGCAGGTGACAACGAAGACGGCGAAAATACTTATGATGCATTCTCATTCGATGAATTCGAGTTTACACTTGGATTAGGATTCAGAGTTGTTTTATTATTGTTTAATTTTGAGATGGATTTGATACAATATCTCATTACATACGACGGAGAAGAAGATAAATGGCAACACGGTTGGAGCGCCTTAGGCGGAATGTTCGGTGAAATGCACGATCTATCCGGCAACGGTCCTTCCGTAACCGTAAGGCCTCCGAAAACAACCTATGAAAGTCAGCAAATATACCGGCCGGAAGATCCTAACTCGATCTCGACTCAAGCTTACGATCCAACCGATAAATTAAATGTTCCTTTCCAATTATCGGGTTATTCAAGCTCGGGAGATGCGTATAAGCTTATTGACGGATTAGTGACAGGTTATAATTACCGTATTGTAACCGTTGACAACGACAACTATCTTGTTTATACCATAAGCCGTCCTAACGCTGTAAATCCGGTGGATTCCAGTATGATTGTCATGTCTAAAATCAAAGTGACTTCATCCGATGCGGGAGACAGTTACGGCTTGGTAAATCCTGTGAATGAATCGGATGATACTCCTTATATTATAATTGATGACGACGGAACGGGAGATCTTGAGTTTGCTTTATGGGTAAAGGAAAACATTATATACGCATCATGGATAAGCTATGCGTCAGTATCGGCTGCCGCCCCTGTATTACCCGCCGAACCGGTTGCATATGATAAACCTTTAGCCGTTGACGGTATCACATTAATGGACGAAACCAATTACAGCAATATAGCTTTGTTCCCGGCTCCGGTGCACCCCGGTGTCGAACCTGTGATTCCGACGGTTGTGACCGAACCTGACGAACCGGAAACGGTAGAACAAGCCGATATGCCCGATGCATCGGATTATTATACGGCGGATAACGATCCCGTTGATCCGTATACAACCTATGCTGAAGCTAAAGAGGCTTACGATTCGGCGGTTGATTTATATACCTCTTATGCGCAGTATCTGATTGATTACGCGGAGTATGAGTCCGATTATAACGAATATTTGGATTATCTGACCGCAGTAAGTCAATATAATATTGATAAAAGTATGTATGATGCATCTAAAAAAACATATGATACATATCATGCATGGGTGGATTATTATCAGAATTTAACCGATTACAACTCATATGTACAAAATCAAGCTGCAAACGCGGCTAAGAATACCGTAGTAAAAACAGCTTCATTTACAATAGCAGACGAAAATGACGACAGTATAAACGACAATACAAGCTTTTGTGCAGCTCTTGAAGTTTCGTCCGCAGCAGGCTCTAACGTATTTTTACCTGACGGCAACGGTAGAGGTGATGTAGTTTTCTATGCACAAAGCGTGCACTTTACAGAAGGTGAATTAAATGAGGCCAATACCGCATATGGTAACTATTTACAAGCGATCTACGGTGGTAACAATGTATTTAATTCCACATTCACAGGCTATTTATATGAATATCAAAAAGGATCAAATAATATTTACGGTAAAAGCAGTACAATTAATATATCGGTTGTAGATGAAGATACCGATGATGTAACTCATACAACTTTGACTCTCGGAGAAAAACAGCTTCTCCAAAACATGGAAACTGTTTATGCAGGTAAAAACGAAGCGGGTTCCGATATATATTATCTTGCCTATACAACAGTGGAGAGTTTTTATGTGGACGGAAATGGTATCGAGA
>CAZJOD010000056.1:0-20219 GCA_964547525.1 uncultured Clostridiaceae bacterium | reverse complement strand
ATAATATACTTCTGTTTTGAAGCTTAGTCACCCTTAATTATAATGCTTTTAGCCATTTAGCTAATAATTTAGCTAATTAATTTAAGCCATATAAATACCCGGGATTTATTTTCAATCCCGGGCATCTGGTATTATAATATAAAATTAGAGCTATAAACATCTTGTTGTATAACCAACACTCACCTCTCCTTTTCGAGATTCGTTTAATAAACTTTTATCTGATAAAAGAATAACAGTCAAATCCAAAAAAATATTATATGTAACTATTCCTTAAATGTTACACAACATATCAGCAGTCTTAATCGTTATATTAACAACAACCGGTGAGAATAATTTTCTTTTATACTCCCCATTCCCTGTACGGCAGTTCAAACTGTTCCGCAAGCCATCTATAAGCCATATCAACGGCATATTCGGGTGGGCGGTGTCCGGTGGCATGGTCAAAGAATCCAACAATATCATCTTTTTTATATAGGCTGTAAACTTTTTTGGCTTCGTTAATATATTGCCAACTTGCCGGTCCGTCGTATTGACCGCCAATCAACAGAAACGGTCGCGGTGCAATCATAGCAAGCAATTGATGATTTGCCGATTTAAACCCTTCCCGGTAAATTTGTTTCCCGAAATACCAATCGGCATCCCAATTGGTAAAGTCCCATCCTATTCCGAAATCCGATGAAATAACAGCTTTTATTCTTTCATCGAACGCACCGGCGCAAAACGCCATTTTTCCACCTAGCGAATGACCTATAATGACAATTCGATTAGCGTCAATGTCATCCAGACTTAATAACAAGTCAACGGCACACCTTGTATCCCATATCAGTTTACCAATACCTGTCCATTGTGGGTTATCCTTCTTGATTTTATCCGCAGCCGCTTGCCACCAAGCAAAACCTTTATTTTCGACCGGTTCGGGAACCGTATTATAAGGAAAGGCTTCCGGACATACAACAACGTATCCTTGACGAGTCAAGTGAAGACCGAATTGAACACTTTTTCCTTCCTCTATCGGTTGGCGTTGTTTCAAGTCAAATCCCGCCATAGCGTCCGGATGATAAAAGGGAACTACAGCACCAGGTCTAGGACTATTTGATACACGTGTCGGTTCCATCAATAAAACCAATTGTTTATTGTAAGGACCTGTCGATTGCTTTAACAATGTACCCTTAAAATCAGGATGATCGTATGTTTCAAGCACTTCAACATCTTTTTTAAAGTCTGTAAAGGAAGGCTTTCCAATAATATTTTCCCATTGCGACAACAGACTTTTCCTTTTTTCCGCCCAAATCTCTAGTGTCTGATTATCTCCTTCTTCGAATAAAGGAAGCAAATTTTGCTCTTTACCGAAATCGGTATATGTAGGGATACATAATTTTTTAGTAAAAATCTTGTCCATGCTACCTCCTTAAAATTTCTATCGTTATATCTGTTTCCTTACCATAATATATTCGTCATTATACTGGTAATACGGACAATTTCGAAAGGATTTTGTTAAGTATTTTTCCATTTCGTCTTCATCCAAGCTGATTTTGCATTCATAGCAATCCGAATCTTCGTCATAAACATAGTTAAAGCATGATTCGCAATTTGTTTTGTTATTCATAATCATTCTCTCATTTCTACAATTTAAACTTACGTAATACCTTTAATATTGGACAAAATCTCCTTTTCCAATACATATTGTTGGTCAATGATAAACTTTGCATAATCATTCCACATCTTTTTATTCAATGGAGTTACCTACATGGCCTGATGCAACTACACATGTACCTTTTGCTGCAGAGCTTTTTACGGTCCCTGCGATTTTGACCCTTTCCTCCAAACTGAGAAATGTCATTTCACCGGATTGGCATACTGCAAAAATACCTTGGCAACCTTTTTTAACATACCAATTCGTTACGGACTTTACGCTTCATTGTCTTTTGTAACAAGTGTTATCATTGTGGGGAATACCCCGTTTGGTAATGTATACATAATAGACCTCTCATTAAATTGTTTACTTTTTTTCCGCAAACTTATTTATTGACTCTCCAACTCGGTGAAATCTTTCAATATGGGATTATAATACAAAATCAATTCATATTCGTTGCCAGTCTGACTAACCTTTATTCTATATTCAATATGTGGTACTTCATAAAGACTAGAAGGTCATTTCATCAAATGAAACTTAATGGTATTACCCTATTTTTAGATGTTAAGTATCTTATTGAGTCAGACATGCAGATTACTCCACCCTCTCCAACCGGTTTTTGCTCATTCTTCTCGAGCTTTTCAAATGCCTTTATGTCATTTTTGTTGGGATTACCCGTTTTCTTTATTTCAATCGGATATAAAACTCCATTGTTCTCTATAATTAAGTCTATTTCGTTCATATCTTTGTCCCTGTAATAACTAAAACCAAAGTCGTCATAGCCCTTATTGTAGTAGCTCTTTAATATTTGTGAAACAACAAATGTCTCGAACATACTACCACTCATAGCCCCAAATTGAAGTTGTTCAGCTGTAAACCACCCTGCTAGGTAGCTGGCTAAACCCGTATCCACAAAATAGATCTTTGGCGTTTTTATAATTAAAATTATTAAAATACGGTTGAAGCAAATAAACTATTCCGGAAGCTTTTAGTATGAAAACCCAGTTCTTGATTGTGTCTACTGATTTTCCGATTTCATTGGCAATCCTTGAATAATTCAACATTTGTCCTGTTGATGCAGCAAGTAACCTCATGAATTGTAAAAATGTACTTTCATCACATACCTGTGATAATGCACGGACATCCCTTTCAATGTATGTTCTCACATAATCGCCATAAAATTGTCTACATGTATTCTCATCTGCATCCGCTTGATACAGCCACGGCATTGAACCTCTGTGTATAATCTTCCATATATCCGGAAGTTCTTTTTTTTCTTTATCCATTTTATCCATATAATCAGATGTTGGCAAAAAGGGTGTATCCACAGCACAATCTGTAATTTCTCTTAAAGATAATCCTAACATTTGAATGATTCCTATTCTGCCGGCTAATGACTCTGATACATTATTCATAAGATGAAAAGCCTGTGAACCGGTCATATAAAAAAGACTCTTTTGTCCGGTTTCATCAGCAATCATTTTAATGTATGGAAATAAGACAGGTGCATATTGAACCTCATCAATAACCAATGGAGGGGTGTAAGTCTTAAAGAATAATCCGGTCTCATATTTAGCATATTCCAAAATCTCAGGGTTGTCCATGGTAGTATACTTTAATTCATTACATACCTTTTTAAGGACAGTTGTTTTTCCAACTTGTCTAGGTCCTGTTACAATTATTGCTGAATACATTTTTGATACATTACTAATTGTATTTTCAATATGTCTTTTAATATACATAACACATCTCTTATTAAGTTTATTTTCTAGTTATATTATAAATCAGACGATTATATAATGTCAATGAAAATATTGGAAATTACTGGATTGTTATACTCTCTCATTTTATATACAAATATTGATTACAAATATGCGATTATCATTGGGTGCTTCATATCAGACAACAATGCATTGACTCGAAAGTGCCGTTTCATTTTAAGCAAACAGGTGCCAATTTCAAAAAAGGTAATAAAACGTACCACATAGAGCGAAAACTCCAGCATTCCCAAGCGAAAAAGGCAAATATCAATTATAAGCCATAAAATTATGAGAATTATAATGTAACTTAGCTTTTAAAAACAAGATTTCATCCAACATTTTCATGTACTTTTCTTGAGTAACCGAATCTGAGTCTTCAAATCTGTTTTGCATATGTTTTTTTAAGAACGGATATGAAACGGGAAGATACCTCTCTAATTGATTCAGGTATTCCTTCGAAAAGAATTCACTGCTGCCTGCAACCGATAAATAAACCAATTGATAACAATTTGATAAAATAAAGTACTTGAATATATCGTTTTCAGCTTTATAAGAATCCATAACATGGTGTATAAAATTCAGGATCTTGTTTACAATCTTCTCTTCATGCTCACTGTTTAAATGAGTTGTAAAGATGGTCTGGTAGCCCTTTTCGTTATCTTCTTTTATATCCTGTAAATCATCGGCCAATTGCAAAAAAAATCCCAACCCAAGATAAAACAGTAATTCATCCTCAGTTATTTGCTTTTTGACTAAAACCCGATCTATAAATACAGAAATACCACCTTTATATATTGAAATGTCCAATCTTTCCTCATATGTTAATTTAACCGATTGATTTTGCTGCATTAGACTTTTTTCCTGTGCATCCAGCATCAATAACAGTAGCTTGTTAACCGTACGGTCGCTGTTTTTGGGAAATTCGGATTCGATTGCATCAAGAAGTTCACCGGTCTTTTGTTGGTGCAAAGAGTTCGGGTGAACTTGTCTCCCCTCTAATTTATCTCTAATAAATTTGTTGTATTCCGTCTTTTCTTTTTCCGAACAATTTCTATTGTCAATATAATTGTCCGTAAAAGGATAAAGCATGCTATATCCGAATCCCGCCATATTAAATCCTAATTTAACTCCGCTTACTTCTTTAAACATAGCATAAACTATGTAGTTTCTTATAGCTTGACCTATTTCCTCAAAACTTAACTCAGGTGCGAATTCTCTAACATTACGAAGAAATTGAAATAACTCATCTTGAAATGCATCTAATGTTTCTTTACTAATTGAATTATGTATACCTATGATTGTTTCTTTATATAAAACTTCACTTATTTTACTACATGATTTTTCAATCCACTTTTTTCTACCTATAGGTAAACGAGGATAACTTTTTATTTGCTTTTGAAAAAATTCGGTGATATCTTTTATATATTCTTCGTTTTGACTTTTTGTCTCATTTGAAATCTCAGACAAAAAGTCAGGGAAACCATCTTCGGCTTCTCGCCATAACTCCTTTATTTTATTAAAACACGTGTCTTTATCTGTATTTATTTCTAATAACATTTCTTTTAACTCACCGGAAAATACTTGTCTTTGGTAAGACTTCCTTTATTATTGCCTCAAATTCATTATATCATAGGAATCAAAAATTTGTGATTATATTAACAAATAATATATCGAGTCAATTCATCAATTTTCTCATGAATTTGCAATATTCATATATATATAATCCCTATGATTTGGATAAAGGGTATGAATATGATATAAAAGAAGGCGATCCGTTTATCATTCCTCTGTCGGTTGAACGTTATTTTGAAGAATAGGAGTTGAAAGAAGGACAAAACTAGGGACATATTGTTTACTGCCTTGGAAAGGGACAGCAATCCACTGTCCCTTATTTTAAAGTATTTAATTAAAACTGACTCTTCGAATATTTAACAGCAACAATAATAACCTGTTTTTTTTCTTCATCAATGCGATAGATAACAGTAAAGTTTTTTACAAAAAGTTGACGGTATCCTTTATTTGCATATGCACCTACACGACGTTTTGCACCACGTCTCGGCATAATCTCCAAAGAAAAAATTGCTTCCTCTAATTTTTCTATAATGTTCATAGCCGATTGCTCCGCATTTAACTCAGTAGCGATATACGTGTAAATGTCCTCTAAGTTACGATAAGCGGCGGATAGTAATTTTACAATGTACTTATCCAAAATGTTTTCTCCGTATAGCACTGAGCGCTTCTTTAGCATCATGCAATGTACCGTTTAGACGATATTCCGCTTCCGCTTCTGCAATTCCTCTATCAATTTCATTTTCATTAATCATTGCTTCGTAAGTTTCAATACTCATAACCACTAAATCGCCATACCCGTTTTTTGTGATGAAGATAGGCTCATTTTTAGCATGGCAAAGGTCAGAAATTTCATTAGTATTTCTAAGGTCAGTAATTGGTCTAATTTGTGGCACAAAACTCACCCCTTTCTTTGTACATTATTATAACATAATTATGCACATTTTACAATACATTATTAATATATGCATTCGATTGTCCTACAACATTATTCAAAAAATGGTATGATGGAATAGATATCTATAAAGTATTCTTTACATCAAAGCTGTCGTAAAAAAGGAGACATAATAAATGGCAAGTCATTATATTAAACAAGGAAGTACATACTATACACCGGAAAAAGTGAATGCAGCAAGAGAAAATATCCGTCAATATGAATGGGCGAAGGAAATGGCCCTAAATGCTGAAAAAAGGGCGGATCTATATTTATCCGTAGGAGAAGACGGTCTATGGAGAATGGTTACATCCCAAAACCTGCCTAGAAGTTTTGCAGTCAATCAAGAACTCGGTTGTCCCGTATGTAAAACAAATATCCACGCTTACGGCCGTTGGCCATACCTTGCGGATGTAAAAATAAACCCTTGGAAGATCGAATGTCCTTCTTGTCATTCCCTCTTTCCAAGTAACGACTTTGGAGCATATTATAAAAGCGGTTTGGATGAACGAGGAGAATTTCAACCAGGTATAACAGACCGTTCCCTGTTGGTGAATACCGGTTACCCAGGTAAAGATGCCACCTTGTATGTTGACGACGGCTACGGTTGGATTGACAAGGATGGAAACCGATATACATTCATCGCTTTTTATAATCACTGGAAACTTTGGATAAACATGATTGACGCAGGCGGTAACAAATTTCCGGAAGGCTATCCGTTAGGACACGGCGGTATCATTCATAACGCACTGGACAGCTTTAAAGATGCTTATCTATATACCGGAAAACCGGAATATGCACGTGCCGGTATCATTATGTTGGACCGCATTGCAGATATCTTTCCATGTATGGATTCTTCGGCATATAAATGGGAAGACGGTTTTAGAAACTCTCACGGAGGCAGCGGCAAAGGAAAAATTACGGGTAACATATGGGATACCGGCCTTTGTAAAACCTTTGCACAAGCGTATGACGCCTTTTTCCCTGCAATGGAAGACAGTTATATATTAGATTTTTTATCTCAAAAGGCCAATGAATATCCACTGCTAAACAGTAAAAGTTCTCCCGCAGACATACGCCGAAACATTGAAAAGAACCTGTTACAAGAGATATTTAAAGGGGTAAAAAACTGCCAAGTAAGGGGTAACAACGGTTCACATCAAAGCGCTTTGGCCATGGCAGCCGTAGTTGCCGATGACCCTTTAACCACACCCGTTATGCTTGATTTTATATTTCAAACCCAAGAGGAATTTAATCACGATCAATTGACCGGCGGAAACTTAAGCAAATCGTTAATCGATGACATCGACCGCGACGGATTCGGGAACGAAGCGTCTCCTTCGTACAATAACATCTGGGTGCAAACATTTGCGCAAATCGCCGATATATTAAAAGATTACGATCGGTATCCCAAAGGGGATTTATATCAACATCCTAAATTTATAAAAATGTCGGAAGCGCATTATCATCTTATGATGTGCGATCGATACACCGTAACGATCGGTGATTCCTCATCCGTGGGAAATCCCCATCTGTTCGGCAACATGACCACGGCAATCAATTCTTATGAAAAAACAAAAGAACCTCTCTTTGCCCATATGGCATGGCTTTTAAGCGGTAAAGACATAGATAAACTTCATGCGGGTATTTTTAGCCATGATCCTGAAAATATCAAAAAGGTTGTTCAAAACTTCTTAACAACAGGCACCTTTAATAATCCTAAAAGCGACCATTTATCCGGTTACGGATTTACCGCACTTCGCGACGGTACAGGTGAAAATCAGCGGGATATATGGATGTATATGGGTCGTAACACAGGACACGGTCATAAAGATACGTTATATTTGGGCATGCACGCATTCGGTGTTGATATGGCACCTGATTTGGGTTATCCGGAACAATGCGATTCGGTTTATCAAAAGACTCATCATTTTGATAAACATACCGTGTGTCATAATACGGTTATGGTGGATGAATCTAACCAAAAAGCAAATCTTGTCGGTGAAAGTATATATTTTGATAATAAAAAACCGGTCCAATTCATGGATGCTGCGGCTCCCTCGGCCTATCCCCAAACGACTTTATACAGAAGATGCGCAGCATTAATCCGAATCGATGAGATCGATTCCTATGTTTTTGATATGTTTTACGTAAAAGGCGGCAATCAACATCATTACATTTTCCATGCGGCGGAAGGTCAAGCCATTGTCCGAGGAGCTGAAATAAAAAAACAAGAAACAGGTACCTATGCAGGTAAAACAATTGAGTACGGTTGCGCATATGATGCAAAACCCAAAGAACGATTGACTTCGTATAGTGGAAGCGGTTTTCATTATCTTAAGAACGTGGAAAGGGCAACCGATCCTAAAATGCCCGTTTGTATCGATTGGTCCGTGAAAGATACATGGAATGTTGGACCTAAAGATACTCAAAGACATTTATGTATGACACTTTTAGAAGATGTTGAGGAAATTGCTCTTGCAGACGGTATCCCGTCCCAAAACAGACCCGGAAATCCAAAATCCCTGCGGTATGTCTTGGCCAAAAGACAAGGTTCAAAAATTGAAAGTTTATTTGCGGCAGTGATAGAACCTTATCGTATAAACAAACGTATCAAATCCATAGAAAAATTGAAAATGGTCTGTGATGATCAAAATGTACACGAGAAAGACCAGGTTGCTGTGATGATTACAATGGACACCGGTATAACCCATATAATCATTCATTCCTTGCATCCGGATATTTCATATACCGTTGGCGATTCCATCCGGTTCCAAGGGGCTTTCGGATTTATCATCCGGGAGAATGAACGCGTACAATACAGCTACTTATGTGAAGGTACCCGGTTATCCATAGGCGAAACCGTTTTAATGGAAGAACAACCTAGCGTAACCGGACATATCGTGGATTTTACACACGAATTATCGATGGATAATCACATTAATGTGCGATTAGATGATTCGTTGTGTTATTCTGTACCATTAACCGATCAATTGTTAGGGAAAATCATACGGATCGACAACAAAACAGATCGTAATCCCGTTTATGAAATTATCAAAGCGGAAAGACAATCATCCGATACATACCGATTGTCCATCGGAAATATAAGTCTCATTCGAAACCTCAAGGATCGCTATGATTTGGATAAAGGGTATGAATATGATATAAAAGAGGGCGATCCGTTTATCATCCCCTTGTCGGTTGAACGCTCTTTGAAAGAATATAGTTGAAAGTTTTAGGACAAAATTAGGGACATATCTCAACTTTTTATGATTCATTCAGTACATAATACGATGCTCCTACACTTGTGTAAGAGCTTGGATTACGAAAAGTTGAGATGTGTCCCACATTAAGATTTCAAAAATTTCTTCATAGCTTTTAACTGTTAGCTTAACTGTTAGCATCAATAATTAATGGTAGATATTTTCCATATAACCTCATTTTATCCACTTCATTGATGATTGCTTCTGCATCAGTTATATTTTGCATAACGTTTCCCTCGTTTCAACAATTCATCATTTATGGTCTGCGCTGCCCTTCAATGGTATACAATTCGGCAAATTCCAAATAACCTAAACTTTCAGCAAGCTTAACCGATGCCGCATTATCATGTCTGCAAGTCCATATTGGAACTTTATTCTTTTTTATTGCATTTTTAATAAATGCAGCACATACAGATTTTGCATATCCTTTCCGCCTGTATTCTGTTAACGTATTTATCCCGGGTTCCGTGATAATATCAGGAATGTATGGAATAAACGGCGAATCAGTGACACTAATCAATTTATCATCTTTAAAAATTCCGAAACAAAGCTCATTATCCGTAAGATATCCAAAGTAATCCTCCATCCAACCGTCAGGTGACAAATGAGGATTTTGGGCAATGAAAAAATCATGATAATATCCGTAATCTTTTCGGGTCAGCATTACAGCATCCTGAAAGCTTATCCCTTTAAGGAAAGCATTAAAATAGGAAATCTTTCTCTTATGTACTCTATCTTTGAACATTTTGTTCAATGCATCTAGTGCGTCCTTTGGGCAATGGAGTTCTTTAAATTCATGATGAAAATTACACATTGTATCCAAATCAGGATTATATGAAACAAAGAGCTTATCCCCCATTGCAAGACAATACACTTCAAAATTTGCCGGATATCCCTTTTGTCGCACTTTTCTGCTTTCTGATTTTAATAATGTTATTCCCGTATTATCAAAAGTACTCACATCGGTGTCTAGCCAATGTGAGTAATAAAGCTTTGTATATTCATAATTATTCAAGTTTACATCCCCTTTTCATCTGCTCATCCAACCTTGGAAAATATCGTTGGAGGATTCCCTCGGCATAAGGTGACGATGCTTTGTCTAATCCGTCCAGATAAAGCCTTGCTCCGTTTTGCAATGTCCGATCTATAAATGTATTGAATTGATCAACCGGGGATCCTCGATAGAAGGTATAGCCTATGGTATTTCCAGTATTGATTCCGGATATGACATAACGCATGTACCGATTGTCAAAATCATGTATATGTTCAGCCCTTAAGGTATAGTCCACATAGGTATCAATGAACGGACAAAAAATGTTTTTACCTAAGGGATCTATAGTGCAGTGCCAAAAGATGATTCCGTCTTGTACCGTTTGTCGCAAGTTTCGGATCAACTCATATCCATCCCACATATCTATGCTGACACCATCCAAATACACTCCGTCGAATTGATATTTATCCAACAACCCTTTTATTTTGTTGATATAATCGCTTCCTTTGGCCAAGGAAAAGAAAGGACTCACATAAGGCAGCACCCGCATATTTAACGAATGTGCTTTTTTAACCACTCTTTCAAGTTCGGCCTCATTTGCGGGTATATAGTTGTAATTGGCATAAGATGCATCGGCGTATACATCGGCCTCATTTTCTAGCACCTTACCGGTTTTTGCATATTTTCCTTTCCACATGGTTTCAAATAACCATAGAATATTGGTATATTTACTTGCCTTTTCAATCTCATCATTTGATGGATAAGGGTTTGCGGCCATATTATTCCCATATGTCACACTAAAGCTCAAATACAGTCGTTCAGTGAAAGATTGCTCTAATTGATAAGGTCTAGGTGGAAAAACGGATAGCATGAACCGGTTCCATTGTCCCATTTTGTATTCATAGGATATTTGATGTCGATTGTCACTGATGATTTCAACGTCTTCAAATCCTTTATATGGGTACATGCCAAACCCACCTATATCATCAACCGAAAGAACATTTCCGGACTTTACCACATGATAAGCAGGATCAAACTCTGTTTTATAGGTCAAACGGTATCCTCCGGTAGAGGTGAATTCCATCATGGAATCCCTGTGAATCTCGATTCTCAAAAACTGACAACTTAGGTTATACGGTATGGTATGAAGAATGCATTTTTCATCATCTACCGCTTCCAAGCAAAGTCTGTCAAAGGGAATACTAATAATTGCCTCTCCCACCGACCTGTCTTTATTGATTAATTGCCTGCATTCAATTCGACCTTGGGGGCCGATTTTATGAAAAACATAACGAGCACCTGTAGTTTCAACCGTTATTTGTTCGTGGGTTTCAACCGCACTTACCACCTTCATAAGCGTTCTGGTATCCATAGGTTACACCTCCGAAAATAAACTGCATTTATGAAAATTTATATTATCCTCCAAATGCTTTATGCATTTTTTCACAATAATATTGAATGTTCTCCCATTTGGCGTCCGGTGCAATTCGATGGTCAACACAAGGTATGAAGCCGCCTAATTCCACCAACGGTTTTAATCGTTCCACTTCGGCATCAATGGCGTCATAATCGTATGCAAAGACTTTTTTATCCATACCACCCACACCGCGAAGTTCCTTTCCGTATTTTTCTCTCCAGGGTTTGATATTGGCATTCCATGTACCCACTTCAATGGGGAACATGGTATTGACTCCGTTATTAAACCAGGTCGGTATCAAAGCATCGATCATGCCGTCACAATCGAGAGACACGATATTAATTCCATAGCGATGAAGAAGCTCGGTAATTCTTTTGTAATGAGGTCCTACCATTTCATCAAACACAGACGGGATTACAAGCGGGCCGTTCTTAAAGCAAATATCTTCCCAAAAATGACCGAAATCAAATTTGACACCGGAGGAAAGCACCTTTTCGGCAATGGTATAACATAAGTTGCCAACCGTATCGATTATTTCCCTGTATAAATCTTCATCGTCAATAAGCAAATAACTGCTTCCTTCCACGCCAATCCAGTTTCTGATTTGTCCGAAAAGACTTCCGCAATGTAGTCCTATGGGATGTTGTCTGTTTGCATCGTCTTTCATTTTTTCAAGCGCCATAAAATTAATTCGTTCTTCCGTAAACTGTAATTTGGGCAAGTAGTGTTCTTCCCAACCGGCACGGTCCTTTAAAAGATGGTCAATTTCAGCAGGAATGGATCCGGCTCCGTCTTTTTGAAGCACAATGACACCGTCACCATTTAAAATCTTTCTAGTCCCGTTGCCCGGATCTTCTACCACCCTCGTTTTGAAGGATGGAACCAGTCCGGTCCTACCGCTGTAACAAGAATACCAGTTAAAATCAAATCCAAGTTTTTCTCCGACCGATTGATCATATATATTCCCATCTCCCCATTGCTTTGCTTCCTCTTCCGTTATATGCCCTTCCTTAAACCATTTATATAAAGTTTCATTCCAAAAGCCAAAATGCACCACAGGCATTCTATCGTAATTTTGATAATTTAAGATGGCCATTGATCTTTGTCTATTGTTCATAATGTATATCTTCCTCTATCTTTTTATAAAATTGGTAGTACTAAGTATATAATAAGTAAAGTAAGTAAATTTTGCAAATGTTATTTTGACTCATGTTCTATTCCCAGTAAGACTATAACCAGCGAACTCCATATTTATCCGGCACATCCGCCATGAGATTACTTCAGGGACATATTTAGCTCACATTGGTTTCAGATTCTTATTAAGCCTGTCAATGATTTTTTCAAAATCCCTTTGCCGAGCTTCCTCAGTCTTAAATGAGAGGTATCTCCCCGTGTATGTGAATTGAACAGACCTCGACATATTTTTGAAATTCTCATATGCAGGAGAAATACCGGCCAGCTTTTCCTCGAACGCTTTGACTTGTTCATCAGTTATCGGATTGACTTTCGGAGCATCCCATGTTCCGTTTTTTATTGCAGCTTCCACAGCTTTTTCACCCAATTCGGTCATCAAATTTGCTTTGCGAAGCATATCTACTATTTTTTTATTCTTTTCAGACCAAACGCTTTTTGGACGGCGCTTTGCAAAGTATTTACGGTATTTTGTATTGTCTATGCTCTGCATTTGCCCGTCAATCCACCCGAAACATAATGCTTCTTCCAAAGCGTCGTTTGCGGATAAGGTGACAACCGCCTTTGTTTTTCCGAATATGAGCCACACTCCCTCACTCGTTTCCGCATTTTCTTTCAACCATGCACGGAAATCATCGCGTGATGAAAATAACAACTCGGGTACATTAGCTCTCATAAGTGCACTTCCCTTCTGCAATAATTTATTAGCTATTTATTGTTTTTATCCTCAGTTAGTGCTATATCCAACTCGTCCATATCAAGGAGAATTGCTATTACGTTTTTCAGCACTTCCAATCAATTTTTGCAGGATTTGGCTTATTTTGAACTGATATGGCCGCAGCGCATCAAGCATACGTCCACATCTTCAGCAGCGCATTGTTCCAGCCGCTCCCATGGCATTTAGATCTTACTTCTCAACCGTTCTTTCTTTAATCGTCACCTTGATTACATCGCCGGGTTGTTTGCCAATTTTAGCCCTTATATCTTTCCTGATTCCAATTATATGGCATGGTGTTTTCATTTTGACAAGACTTCCTTCGTATGGTTCACCGTCAAATGTAGCAATGACAGGCACTCTCCCTTTTCCAAATTCCGCCTTCACATCAAAAGGTATTTCGATATATGCACCGTCAATATCAGGAACTTTCTTAATCAGCGCTTCAAATTCATATACTTTTCCCATAACTACCTCTATTACATGCTTCGTGTTGCTTGATATATCTTATTACTCTTTATTTAACCAAGTTTTATCATCTATTATCATACTATTTTATGTAAATTCATAAGTCAAGTTATTATAAATCTCAAATCTATTGTACTCTCATTAAATTTTATATTATTGTTTATATAGCAGCTTTTCTTTCTCAGGTAATAGATACATACCTTGAAAATATCATTCGGACATCCACCAAAGACATTTCAGCATTCTTTCACCTCAGTTCGGTATGTAAATCATTTTTTAAATTCTACTTTCTTCAATATAACTTTCAAACCGGTATCTATGTCCGGTATTAGAATTATGCACTTATATTATCAAGGTGCAGTTAACGGTGTGCCTTGATGGAATACCATTTGCCATTTACCATTATTGAGCTTCCAAATAGAACTCCGTAAAGAGTTTTTTATTCTTTCGTTTTGATTACTATATGTAGCCGCCCGATAAGTCACTAAAGTAATATTTTCTGATAAAGATTTCACTTCAAAATCAGTAATTATCCATTTGTATACCGGTGATGTCGGTAAATCTTCAAGTTCCTGCCGTTTATTATATATACGACCCGAACTACCGAACTCAATAAAATCATCAGCTAATATTAAATCAATATAATCTTTTGATTTTCTAATTTCTGGTTGTAATAATTGATTTTCTAGTTTGTAAAATTGTTCCTTTAATGAATCATTCTTTTGTATAACCATATCTCCTCCCATTATTTTTCAGAAGTTATCTTTTTATATTTATCAACTGTCTCATCACACCAAATATGAGCTTCAATGTAACGTTCAGGACCATACTTGCCGTCATCATTCCAAATCTGAGGCAATTCATATTTTTCTATAATTCTTAAAATTTCATCATAAATATATAATTTTTTACGGTACTCTTTTCCATCCATTTTATTTGCTCGTGGACTAAAAGTAGGATGGGAATCACCATATGTAAACGAAATGGTTTTTAGATTAAACTCCTCAATAGGAATCTTTATAAAAGCACAATTTTCAAACCATGTGCTTAACCATGGACTATGCTCTACAACCATATAATGCGGTGACTTTCTCATCATAATACCGCTTTTTTTTGCAAACTCCGCTCTGAGTATTTCTTCGTAATAATGCCTATTTTCCATATATTCAGCATGGCGCTTAGCGCTTTGAACATTTGGTTTAGTCTCTTTTATTCTATCTAGAACAGCTTTCGCTTCGTGTATAGGTATTTCTGATAAGTTCACAAAAGGACCTATTGATTTGTCATAATAATGATATAAAAACATATATAACTCCGGAACATTTTTTAATATATTATCAAGTCTCTATCCTATTTGCTATTTGATAAAAATTAAAATTCGGTATAAATATTACTACATTTTACCATATAGTATTATATAAGAGCAACCGTGCTTTTTAGAAATTTTGCTCATATATAATAAATAAAACTATTGTATATGGTAAAATGGTTAATAAGCGGTTAACCGAACATTTATTGGAGGAAAATTTATATGATGGACAAATGTGCGATTGACGGTGGAGAGTCAAGTTATTATAAACCCCATTTCCATTCTAACCTCACGTCGTTCTATATCGTTGTTTGAATAGCAGCATGTGTCGAAACCAATTATTTTAAATTCTTGAGACATGTAAAAAGCTATAGCTTTTGTATTACACGATTGTGTTTCCAATATAACAGCACGTCGTTTTTCCTGTATTGCTTGTCTTTTCGCTATTCTCATCAACTCAGCACCGATTCCTTGTCGCCGATAGTCGGCATGGACCCACATTTCGGTTACACGTAAACGATTTGACCATTCCTCGACCCATGTCTCAATTGCTGCAATTAAACATCCGTTTTCAACTATGCCATAAGCGGTAGCACCATTCCAATGTGGCTGATACAGTACATCATATGTTACATTTGAATTCACAAATGTCTTTGGAAATTGCTTTTTAGTAAATAAAATTTCAAACCTCTCATCTTTATGGTTGACTTCTACATCATAGTAATAATCGGATGTATATGCAAAATCCAGAATATATCCGCGCCAAATTGCAGGATCGAGTATTTCGATACTATATTTTATATTTTCCATTATTTATCCTTTCATAAATCAAAAATATATAGGTATTTACCAATAATCACATACCCCTATTATGATTACTCATTAAAGTTCCGTATACAAATAGATAAGCTACATTATTAGCATTTGTTTTGTTATGGACTTTTTCAAGATTTACTTCCAATTTCTTGTTTGTCACCTTTACCTTCCTCTTCAAGATTAGCATCTGCTTTTAAGTTTCAAATTTATTGCTTTCTTCTGCTGCATTTCGTGTGGTATTTTTCATAAATTGACCATTTTTCAGTCTAGATTTTAAGTAATATGATAGATTCTTATCCACGCAAAAAACATAACAACCTTTTTGTCCTCTTGTTAATAATGTACGATATGTATTTTTTATAATTTCGTCAGCTATTCTTAAAGCTTTGCCTGGATTTTGTTGATATAATTTTTTAATTCCTTTTAAAGAATTATCTGTTTTGGCTCGTTCATTATAATCACACATAACTTTTCTGTTTTCATATTTCATATCAGGTCCAATTATAACACCTACATAATCAAATTCCAGACCTTGAGAAGTGTGTATGCATCCAACTTCATTAACCGAATCGGGATCTATCGCCCATGTACTGGTATTGTCTAAATTCCAGCTCATTGAAAAATTATAATCTGTTATAAATATATCTTTTGTTTCAGTGTTATTGCGGCCTTTTTTCTCCCAGTCCCAACAATATCCTGCTAATAACCTGGATTTATTATTTATTTTATTTTTTTCTAAAATCATTTCTCTTAATAAATTAGGGTCGTCGATAACTTGTATATCATAATCATGATTAAATCCATCGAAATTAGCCGTTTGTCGAATTTGTAAAACATCGTCAATCCATGCAATGTATCCTTCTGACCCATTACATCTAAATTGTGAAGTTAATTCCATAATATCAATTATTGCATTAGTTTTCTTTGCATATTTAAAAATTTCATCCATGCTTCCTATATCATGTATGTCTATTCTCTGATTTTCATCGATAAAGAAAACAGAAAATTTTGCCGCATTAATAATTTCCTTGATTTGATTTTCTCCCTTATTACGAAACATACCTGATTTCTCATTTAATCTATGCGCTTCATCGACAATCAAGGCATCAATCTCATTTTTTATTGATTCAGTATAAAAGCCTGATCCTTTAAAAAGGTTGTCAATATTTGTTTTTCTAATACTACCTTTTAATTTTGTAGAATAAACATTTCTCGGAGCTGCATTCTTAGAAACGTATTGGCAAACCATCTCTTGATTCGTTAAGTTGACAAGTAAGTTAATAGAAATAACCGATTTACCGGTTCCTGGTCCGCCCTTTACAATTAAAACTCTTTTTCTTCCGTCTTTATGCGACTTTTTTGCCATATCAAAGGCTTGCTCATATACTTGCTTTTGTTCATCAATTAAAATAAATTCTCTATTACCTTTTAACATACTCAGCAATGAATCTTGTAGAGACTTTGATGGTTTTAACTTTCCGTTTTCAATCTTATATAAGATATTTTTATCATCCCCGTACTTCACGTATCTAGTTATAAAATCTCTGAGCTTAAAGAGATCTCCTTTTGCGTAAACAGGTGCTTTCTCTAAATGATCTTTATACATTTCATCCGTTAGGGGATCAGGATCAGATATATCATAATTATGTAAATATACACAGGGAAACAAGCCAATTTTATATTTTTGCACAGCTTCATTATAATCTTCTATCATAGATGCATAGGACCATGCTTGATATGAAGGATGGGTTGTTTCGTGAATACCTCTATTTAAAATTGTTTTCACAATTCCGTCTTTATTTTCAACTTTCTCAACGTAGTCCCATTGCTTTAGTTCAATAATGATTGCCGACTCGTTTCTTTTTTCGTTATAACCGGTCAAAATAAAGTCTATGCGTTTCGATGAAGAAGGAATTGAGAATTCGATGGCAACACCTGAATTATCCGGTATTATATTAGTGTTAAGGACTTTGTACATAAATTCCATTGAATTTCTCCAGGAACGTTTTACTCCATCATTTACCTTCCCAATTTTTTCTCTATATTTTTGATATATTTTTGCATCTACACGGTCATTCAACACATCATTAACAAATTCATACTTAGTCGAATCATAAACAATCATATTTACCTCACTTAGAATTCCGTATATTTTGTACTATTTCCTTTAGATTTCTCAACAGGATATTTCATCTCATTTTTTGAAATTTTATCATGTACAATAGACTTTATATCTAAGTTTAAACTATCGGCTAATAAAATACAATAAATAATGACATCTGCCAATTCTTCGGTTACATTTTCTTCATTATAATTTTCATCCCATTGAAAATTTTCCAAAAGCTCTGCAGCTTCAATTACTATTGATTTTGACAAATTACAAGGCGTATGGAACTTCTTCCATTCTCGTGCGTTACGAAATTCTAAAATTCGGTTAATTATTTCATCCATGTTTATATATCCCTATCTTTAAGACTTAATATTTTTTAAAAGTATAACAACATATTTATTAGTAGCAAACTTCATATTAATTCTTTGAGTTAATAATTTTCTATTATTTCATATCTAGAAACCTTCTAAATTCTTTTAAAGCAACACTAGGTTTTTTAATAAAATCATATAAATTATATTTCATACTACGACCGTTTTCCAAAGAAAAAATTATTTGATTATTAAAAATAAAGACAGTAGTTTCTTGGAATTGGAAACCTTTAATCTGATTTTCGCATTCATTAATAATAATTTCTTTAGTAATTCTTTTTAGTTCATAATACAGACGATATTCTGTATTAGAACGAATGTATAATTCTGAAATTGAACTACTTAGTAACAAAAGATGTGAATTGGTATAAAAATGAACACCTAGGCCTGTTCCATTAGCTTTTATTGGTTCTTTTAAATTAATCCAATCCTTGATAATAAATTTTAAATATAGCTCATTGTTGATTTTGTTAGTAGGTATTTCACTAATATCTTTTCTTTGAACTTCGGAAACCATAATAACTTCACCATAATACCATATACCGGAATCATTTATACTAAAAGAATTAATCGGCTGGTATAATGCAACATAACGAAATGGCAACATATCCTTTCTAATTCTTTTGGCCGGAATATGGTAAAATTTCTCTTTCAATGACAATTCAAGCTGTTGTTTATTACGCTATACTACCATCTGATCGGGAATGGTAATAAATTAATTTCATTAGTTTTTCCTTCAAGCAATTCCTGCACTGCTGCCAACAGCTTGCCGTCTTTCACCTTCTCCAGCAGGCCATTCGCCCAATTTGGGAAAACTCTCCGCTGACAAGCTATATTCAACGAATTCAAGACGCTTACCACATTGTCAACAATGACCTCACACTCGTCAAATGCGCCATAAGAGGATAAAAACGCCAACTTTGCTTCTTTATTATAAAAGTTACCGCAAACATTACGTATGTCGGAATACACATAGGATTTAAACAGGAAGTTATAGTCGAAAATCAACGCAGAGGAGCTGTCCCGTGCTACCGCAAGATTGCTGTAATGAAAATCGGTGTAGACGAGTGTTCTCGGCAAGCTCATTGCGGCAGAACGGATTTGCTCAAAATTCTGCTCAATCGCCTGCCAGACGTTCAAATCGCAAGTACCTGTTTTCTCTTTAATCATACGAAGATTTTCCATCGTCAAGCTGTCGCATTCGTCAATGAAATTATGGGAACTCACGATTTTCCGTCCGTTTGTATGGAGAGTTCTATACCACATAGCAATTTTTTCCGCAATTCTCGGGTTATTTATATCTTCCATCGTACCCAGTCGATATGGACCTGTTTCAATGTCTTCCAGTAAAAGAGAGCAGTCCGTATGGGCTATGAGCTTTAATGTGGGAATACCACATGAAGATAAAATTTTGTAATTAGTAATTTCTCGGCGGTATTCCGGCTTGTCAAAGCACTTAAGAATGCAGCTATCATTACCAGTCAATATTCGCCAGACCGAAACGCCGTCTTTGTTTCTGATTAACGAAAGGGTATCATATTGTATGTCCAAACGCTGCAATTCAGATTCGGCAAAACGTTGTACTGTATTTTCAAATTCTTTTTCTATAATATCCGCAAATTGTTGAATAATCGCATTATCAACATCATATTTTTCATTATTGATATTGTCA
>CAZJOD010000055.1:0-20952 GCA_964547525.1 uncultured Clostridiaceae bacterium | reverse complement strand
TCCCAAAAAAATATTGACAGTAATTAGAATGTGTATTATGATTAATTATGGGCATAAGCCAAATACAAATCAGAGGAGAGTGTTATAAATTATGAAAATATGTGTTTCGGCATCCGGTAATACAATTGAATCGAACATGGATCAAAGATTTGGCAGGGCACCTTATTTTATTATTGCCGATACTGATACTATGGAATATGAGGCTGTAGAAAATGTGGCGGCGGTAACCGGTGGTGGCGCAGGAGTTGCGTCGGGACAGATGATGATTGATAAAGGTGTATTTGCGGTAATAACAGGTAATTTAGGGCCTAATGCGATGAATGTTTTAAAAGCGGCAAATATACGGATGTATCATGGAGAAGCGGTTTCCGTAAAGGAAAATATTAAAAAATATGAAAACGGACTTTTAAAAAAGATCGAAGCCACCGCTCCGTCCCATTATGGAATGGGATTTCGTGGAAGCAAATAATTGAAGGAGGTTGTTATGCGAATTGCAATATCTACTGACGGGAAGTATGTATCCGAACATTTTGGTCGATGTCCTTCTTTTACTTTGGTGGACATAGATAATGGGAAACTAATAAATCGAACAATAATTGATAATCCCGGACATTCACCGGGATACATACCGGAATTTTTACATGAAAAAGGTGTATCATGTATAGTATGTGGTGGTATGGGTTTAAGAGCAAAAGAGATATTCGAGCATCTGGGTATTCAATCGATTATGGGTATCGAAGGAAGTGTTGAGGATATAATAAACACAATAAAAACGGGAGTCCTTGAAGGAAAGGATAGTATCTGTACTCCCGGGTCCGGAAGAGGCTATGGTGTTGAAAAAGATGAGTGTGATCATCCTCACAAGTAAATACTCGAAGTTATTAAATATAGTCTTGAATGTAAAAATATTAATGATTCGAATATAACTATAAACAAAAAATTGCTTTAACGATGAATAGTCTGTTGTTATATCATTTATGATCGGATAATATATTTTTGCTAATATTCAAATACCGATTGAGTGATATCAATTTATATAACAGCTTGTGTCATTTTAGTAAGTTTGTATTCCGGTGTTTTCTTTGGGCTTATATTGAAAGGAGAGTATGATTTAGTTTTTAACGGTATCATACAAGACTAAATATGAAAATTGCCGTTTTGAGCGGAAAAGGAGGAACGGGCAAAACCACGGTTTCTGTATGCTTGGCGAGTTTATTACCAAACTGTCAATATATAGACTGCGATGTGGAAGAACCTAACGGTGCGATCTTTTTGAAACCTGTGATTAGTGATGTAATACCGGTAAAAGTGCCGGTTCCCATTGTAGACATTTCAAAATGTAATGCTTGTGGTAATTGTGTAAATGTATGTCAGTTTAATGCTATAGCTTTGATTAAAAGAAAAGTGCTGTTCTTTTCGGAAATATGTCATCATTGCGGTGCGTGCTCAATTATTTGTCCTACAGGTGCCATAAGTGAAGAAAAACGTACCGTCGGTGTTATAGAAAAAAATGTAGAAGGTACTTTTTTACAAGGCAAACTTAATGTCGGAGAACCTATAAGTATACCGATAATATTAGAATTAAAAAAACAGATAAAAAATGAAATGACCACAATAATTGATTGTTCTCCGGGGGCTTCATGCACTGTAGTACAATCGATTGACGGATGTGATTACTGTATATTAGTGACTGAACCAACACCATTCGGTCTACATGATTTAAATATTGCTTCGCAACTGGTACGAAAAATGGGACTGCCTTTTGGAATTGTATTGAACAAAGCATCAGAAAACAACAGATTAATACATGACTTTTGCGAAAGAGAAAATATTGATTTGCTTATGGAAATACCGTTTTTAAGGTCAATAGCAGAAAATTACTCTAAAGGAATATTACCGTTTACCAACAATGATTTATGGAAAGATAAATTTATAAAACTATATAAAAAGATTGAGAGGTGTGTAAACAATGAAGCAAATTGTTTTCATAAGTGGTAAAGGGGGAACCGGAAAAAGCACCTTAGTATCGTCTCTAAGTAAAATAGTCAAAGAAAAATTGTTAGCGGACTGTGATGTGGATGCGCCTAATCTTCATATTCTTTTAAAAGGTCAAAACTTAAAAAAAAATAATTTTTCGGGTGCCAAAGTGGCGGTAGTTGATTCATCACTTTGTGTTAAATGTGGTTTATGTAAACAAGTGTGCCGATTTGACGCTATTAATGATAATATGGAAATAATATCTATGAAATGTGAGGGTTGCGGAGCATGTACCTTGGTATGTCCGGAAAATGCTATAAGCTTAAATAATGTAAAAACAGGTGAGACATTTATCACAAATACGTCAGACGGTATTTTTTCTCATGCACTGTTGGATATAGGAGCGGAAGGGTCCGGTAAGCTTGTGACAGAAGTAAGAAAAAACATCTCGGAATTTGTAGATGATCAAAAATGGCTCCTTATTGACGGCTCTCCCGGTATAGGTTGTGCTGTAATTGCATCGGTTACAGGAGCGGATGCGGTTGTTGCCGTATGTGAACCTACCAAATCAGGATTAAGTGACTTGGAGAGAGTATTGGGTGTAGCAAATCATTTTAAAGTACCGTCATTTGTTTGTATAAACAAATATGACTTAAATTTAGAGGTGACTGCGGATATAGAAGATTTGTGTAAAAAAACAGGTTCTCCGATAATTGGTATGATTCCATTTGAACCTGCGGTTGTAAAAGCATTACAAGAATTCAAAACTCCCGTTGATGCAGGTATCGAATCGGTTACAAAAGAGATTTTTGATATATGGAATAGATTGATAAGTTATTTATCTTAGATTACTATGTTTTTCCAACGACCTTTTTTGAATCTGATAAAATACATTACCGCTCTGATTGCAAAGTCAAAGCATAAAGCGATCCATACTCCATGGATCCCTAAGCCGAAAAATCTATCTAATAATATGCTTAATAAAAGTCTGAACCCCCATATGCCGATAAAACTTGTTATTGTAGTATAAATCAGATCTCCCGCACCGCGAAGTGCAGATGCTATTACTTGTACTATACATAGAAAAGGCATCGATATTGAAAAGATTTTGATTACTTGCGAACCGATAATAATAATTTCCGTTTCTGTGGAATATAGACGTACCAGTGGCTTTGAAAAGATGAAAGTTATAGTGCCTAATAGGAAAATAATATACATTCCGATTTTAAGAATATTCCAACCATATATTTCCGCCATTTTACTTTGTTTGGCACCAAGTGCTTGTCCGACCAAAGTAGTTGCTGCAATGGCAAAACCCCATACAGGCATATAGCTGATAGAATATATGGACATACCTACTTGATATACTGCAATAGCTGTGGTTCCCATGCCGGCTATAACGACTTGTAATAAAAGGATACCACCTTGTACTATAACTTGTTCTAATGCTGCCGGAACTCCTACTTTTAATATTCTCCTAATAATTATATAATCGAAAGTGAATTTTTCATTTAACCGGATATTTAGAATTCTTCCCGGTTTTAAAAGTGCGGCTAACATAAGCAAGCCTCCGATACCGCGTGCAATAGTTACTGCCCATGCCGCTCCTGTAATACCTGTTCCCTTAATATTTATGAACCAAAAATCAACTCCAAAAATAAGGATGAAGCCTAATATTACATTTAAAATATTCACTATATATGCTACATACATAGGTGTCCTGGTATCACCGGCTCCTCTTAAAATACCTCCGACAATAACATTAATCAACAGTAGAGGGAAAGAGAACAAAGTAATTTTAAAATATATTAAAGCCATGGATAAAACTATTGGATCTGCACTGGAAAAAAATAAAAGTAACAACCGATATGCTAATATATAACTTGCGAAAGCTATAACGAACGATGCTGCAGTACCTATTACTAAAGATTGTTTTGAAGCACTGTTTGCTCCGGTTAAATTACCTTCGCCAATCAATCTGGCCACTAAAACTGTCGCTCCGGTTGACAGGGCTGTAAATAAAACCAATATGAAATTCAATAAAGTATTTACAAGGCCTACGGCTGATAATGCTTCGCTGCTTAATCTACCTACTAAAATGGTGGATACTACTCCCACAACCATAATTAATACTTGTTCGGAAGCGGATGGAATCGCAATTTTTAATATTTTTTTTCTAATTTGGGCTTTTTCGGATAATATTTGGTTAATATCCGAGATCTGTTTATGTGATTCCAATTTCTTTAACTCCTTTTTTATATAACAACTTGCACAATATAGTTTTTGTAGTAGAATCATTATTAATTTATCATTAATAACTTATATATAATAGCACCCTGCGAAATAATAATCCACTTATATTTTTGAATAGAATATGCGATAAACTTATATGGTGTTAATTGTAAAAGTATTTAATAATTGATTGACTCAAATTACTTTTAAATATAAAATTGGATATGAAGTAAATCATTGTGGTGTATGATAATTAAAGTATCAAATAGAGGTTTTGAGATGCACTTTATTGAAATGGGGTCTTGATTGATATGAATGTATTTAAAATTGTCTGTCCTATTGACGGAGATATGCTAAATGAACGTGACGGCGTTAAAACAAGTAATGGAGATTTAATTATTAAAGTAAAGGTAAATGCTTGTAAAGGTTCGAACATAAAAATTAACGGTTTAGCTGCAGTTGTAACTGATAGTCTTTATGTTGCAGAAGTAAAGTTGAGTCAATATAAAAATGTAATAAATGTTACTGATGAAAACTCCGGATTTTCTGAAAATATTATTGTTTATAGATTAAATAAGTACACGATGAAATACAGAGTATCTTTGGATGATAATATATGGTTTCTTCAGGATATAGCGAAACAAAAAGACAAATACAATTCTGTATTTGATAATCCTTATTTAGGATTCTTTAAAAGTATACATAATACCTACGGTACGAAAGTGCACATAAATATTTATTATAAAACAGATGACGGCTTTGATCTTACCATGATGCCTGACAAATATAAAAGTGAATGGAAGGAAAACGCCGACTGGATCAGGCTAAGTTTTCATGCTTATGCCGACAAACCTGATAAACCTTACCTTGGATGCTCATATGAAAAGGTAAAGCATGATGCCGAATCCGTAATAAAACAAATTAGAAGATTTGCGGGGGAGGAAGTTCTAGGACCGGTGACCACGTTACATTGGGGTGAAGCGACTGTCGACGGATGCTTGGCTCTTAGAGATTTAGGCTATAAATGCCTTGTTGCCGATTTTAATGTGGACAATGAACTTGCGGATAGAATTCCTGTTTCCTACTATTTGGACTTGGATAAAAGAAGGAATATGTTTAAACGTTTTATTTGGAAAGATAATTTAAGAGATATTATTTTTTTCAGATCGGCAATTATAACCGATTGCCACAAGTTGAATGATATCGAAACTTTCCTTGATAATATATACGGTAATCCCCATCAATCGGGGTATATGGATTTATTAATACATGAACAATATTTTTACAATTATTATGCAGGTTATCAACCGGATTACAAAAACAAAGTAATAACAGCGGTAAAATGGGCGGTAGATAAAGGGTATAAACCCGCTTTTTTAGAGGAGTGTATATTTGATTAACAAAATACAGGTTAACGGTAAATACCGTAAAATTACTCAAGTGTGTAATGACGAATATTAAATTATTAATAGGTATCATGCTAGAATAGTATTTTTTTGACAGGGAGGATAATAATATGACTAATTTAGCCTTAAAAGAGTACAAAGTTTTATTTGACGGTCAAAAATCCGGTTACGATGCAAGTGGTGGTTCTGTCATATATGCAAACGGTGAATTGTACCTGCTTTTTCAAAAAGCCAGTGACGGAGAGAAAGGCCTTAGGCCTTTAATGACCAAAAGTGCCGATTTAGGAGAAACCTGGACAACACCTGAGACTTTTGGACCCGATATTTTGAAAGATCCCCAAAACGAATTTATGGCATTGGGCTTATGCGGACCTACTAAAAAGGGAACTACACTGTGTATAGGAGTGCATCTGCAGAAAGGTATCAGTACCGGCAACTATGTCGATACTGTTAAATGGCGTCCAGGTACAGCAATAATTGGTCGAAAGGAAAAAGGAGAAGAAAATTTTACCTATCAGTATTATTCAACGGGAACGTTTCTGGGTGAACAATTTGTAGGAAGCGGTATTGTACTTTCTTCAGGTCGAGTTGTGCTAACTATTTGGGGTGCAAAAGAACAAAATGAAAACTGGAGGTGTGGTGTTCTAATCAGTGATGACGACGGTTTATCTTGGAAATATAGTGATGTAGGTTATGAGCCTGATTTATCAATTAGAAATAATCCCGTTATGCCAGCGGGTTTTAATGAACAAACTCTATATGAAACTCAAGACGGAGACCTAATCTCTCTTATAAGAGGAAGAGAAAAATTAGGTATGGTAAAAGACAGTCCGAGAGATACTTGGTTTTTTCGTTCTATATCGAAAGATAGAGGAGAAACTTGGTCAAATCCTGAAATAACCGATATTGCAGGTACCGGGGCGGCCGGATACGGGCTAACCCTTTTTGACGGGTCTTTAATACATGCGTGTCGTATACCCTATCACAGACAAATGTATTTCTTGGAGGAGCCTTCGGCCTACGGATTGCATATAGCCCGTAGTATTGACAAGGGAAAGACATGGAAAACAGTTTTGTTTAAACAACGCGATCCTGCAGGTAGGATATTTGATAATTACTATAATGCTATGAACGGTCAATTCATATCCATTGATGAAAATAGATGTATATACGTTTTTGGACAATTTCATCACAGGGAAAATATACATAGAGTATTGGCACTGGATTTTTATATTGAATAATATAGCATGGAAAATAATATAACAATTTTATGATTTCACTGCAAAAAGAGTTATTTCTTAAACAAAAATTAAAGCGCCCTGCGTTAGATAACCGGGCGCTTATATAATTAATGTAAAGATTCTACTGCAAAACTTTATTTTATTGCAATGAAATCATATAAATAACCTGTATGATTTTTATCTTATTTTGAAGGTTCAACTATAACGTAAGGTTGTAACTGATAAGGTTTAGGTGCTACATTTCTATCAGCCCACATATAAAACCATCTTTCTGCCGGATAACAGTAATATCCGTCTTGCCAATGATCGGAAGTATCATACGGGTCTGCAAAGATTATTATATCATCACCGATTCCCGGTGTACCCATTGTGTCATATCCGATTATTACCTGCCAATGACCGTCCCAATCGCCCCATTCTACCATTATAGGTCTGTTAGCTTTCAAGTGTCCTGTAATCCACTTTACAAAATAGGAGTCTTTGGCGTCTTCCACCCAATTCTCAGTATCAGGATCATTATCGGAAGCATATAAAGATACAGCTTGAAATTTTCCCGGTAGATTGCCCCAATCACCTTGTGAAGAACTGTAATCACCTTCAGGGATTAAATCACTTTCATCATAATCTTCAATATAACTTGTTTCAACAATTCTAAACCCTTCAATACTGTTAAAGAATCTAATCAGATCGTCAACCGATGACCCGTACTCGGGAAAATTATTTGCAGTACCGGGCTCGGATCCGTCGACATCCAAATCTCTGTGAGCTCCTGAAATTACTGCAATATCCCATTCGTTATAATCACTTACTCCGAAATGTTCAATTACCATTAATATTGAAGCACTCCCACAAGACCACTCGGCTGTTTGTTGATAAGTTCTAAAATTACTGATTATTGTAATTTCTTCATCAGATGTCATGTTGAAAAAATCAGGATTAATATAGTATTTAGAATCTGCATGATCTCCACTAAACTCATATGCATCGGCACCACCATAGGGGTCGATATTTACTTTGGCTTCAATGGTTCTTGGTTTTTGTTTTTCTGAGACATCGGCTAAACCCTCGGTTTTTATAACTTGACCCGGATAAATTAAATCGGGATTATGTATGTTGTTTAGTTTTATCAACTTATCGAGTGAAGTGCCGTATTGATTAGAAATTTTCCACAGTGTATCACCCTGTTTTACTATGTAATCGGATGCAAATGCAGTACCGGTAGTAATAATTAGCGTTACTACCAATGCTAAAGTAAAGAACCTTTTTTTCAACTATTTTGTCCTCCTTTTGAACATATAAAATTGTATTGTAAAGTAATAAATACAAAAATGATAATAGCATATTTATGCAGAATTGCAATAGAAAATTTTAAATTTATAAAAGGGGTATAATAAAACATACCCCTATAGCTTTAAATTAGAAATGTATGTTATAGATCTTTAAAGTTGTTTTATTGCTAATTTACAAAATTTATTATGCTTTTTATTAAATCTTCATGTACCGTATATGACGGGTCGGAATAAGAAGCTATGTTTTGTTTTTCGTCGGCTATTTTTTTCAATACATGATTCATATTATCTATGAATGAAGAATTAAATTTGTTGTTTGCTTTTAAAGCTTCAAAATCTTCCATATCCACCTGAACATCGGCACCACCTTGTATTATAAGAACAGGTATGTCCAAGCTTCGTATAATTTCCGCAGGATCGTATTTCATCCATGACAGGATAAATTTTTGTTTTTCCACAGTAAACAAAGCATTTAGGTCATTAATCGAAGTATCGATCTTTCCTTCTCTTAATTTTCGAATAGTTTGTATTTCGACACTATCTTCAGGTAATTGTTTAAGAAGTTGTTTCTCTAAAACTATATCGACGGTAAATCCTGCACCTGCTATTGAAATAAAACCTGTGACCGGTTCCTTCAGAGCGGCAAGCATTCCAACCAAAGAACCTTTACTGTGTCCTGCTATATAAATATTTTCGTAACCTATGTCCTTAAGATATCTAATTACCGCAACACAATCATCTACAAAAACATCAAACTCGATATTGAGATCAGAAAATGTTTCAAAACTTTTTCCTGCGGTTCTTTTATCATATCGGAATACCGAGACTCCTTCCTTTGCAAGTAAATTTGCCGCTTGTAGAAATGAATCGTTTCTACCTTTAATCAACGGGGTATTACCGTTCATATCGGTAGGTCCCGAGCCTGCTATAAATAACACTATAGAATCTTTATTATTGCCTGTAATTTTACCGAATAATGTTCCGCCTTCCACTTTAATTTTATGATAACCGGTATTTTCCACCGCTATTACACTGAATATTCCTAAAACCAGTACTGCTAACATTAATAAATAAATTCTTTTCATAATTACCTCCAAGCCAAGTCGGATTTTCTAAGTCTAATGACTGTAAATCCGAATGCAAGAACCGATAGTACTATAGTGGAAATTATCGATGTAATGAGTGAAGATGACGGAACCACCGAAAGCAATTGGCTTTCTGCTATTAGTTCTGAGGGAAGGTATCTGTTTATATTAAGCAGATTTCCTAAAGCTCCCATAAACCAAGCCGGTATAAGTACGATTAGCCCTGCAACCATCGGTTTTTTTATCATTGAGCCTACAAGCATCAACAAGCTTAGTAAAAACAACATATAAAAACCTTGTAGAAAGCCCGCTCTTAATACGGGGACAGGGGAAGTCATGTCAAAACCGAATAAAACACCGGTATATAAATAATTAACCATTGCACAAAATACAGCGCTTACCATTAACACAATTCCATATACTATAAATTTTGAAATTAATATTTGATGAAACTTTTTTCCGCTTGTAACGGGAAATATAATAGTCTTTTGATTTATTTCCTGTGCTACTACACCTGATAAAGTGAGTATAACTACCAACATACCTATTTGAAAAACGTCATTTAAATATGTTCTTATAATACCGATTTGGGAGTTATCCATTAAAGATGCCAGTGCTTCTTCCGGGAGCCCCGGAAATTGACTTTTCATGATTTCAGGTAAAATAAATTTACTCATGACCGGATCTAGAATAGCAAAAAACAAAAAACTGACAACTATTACTAAAAATCTATAATTACGTATTCCATCTAAAAATTCTTTTTTTATACATGCCTTAATGTTCACTTTTATTTACCTCCTCGAGAAAGATATCTTCAAGACTAGAATGTTTTAAGGAAAAGGACCTTATTGTAGCATCAATCGATGCGAAGAACGTTAATAACTCTTTTGCGGTTGTATCGGGACTGTCAACCGATACGGAAATTTTTTCATTTACAACCTCAACTTTTATAACACCTTTTATATTGTTTAGTTTATTGATCTGCCCTATATCGAAAGGTTTGTCGGCAACTATATCATAAGCAGATTTTATATTTTCCTCAAGCAACGTCTTTAATGGTTTTTCCAGAACCATTTTACCGTTGGATATGATTCCTACTCTGTCACATACTCTTTCCACGTCACTTAATATGTGCGTTGATAAAAAAATTGTTTTATTACGTGATTTTAACTCCGATATTAAATTTAACACATCGCTTCGGCCTTCCGGGTCGAGAGCGGACGAAGGTTCGTCAAGCAATAAAAGATCCGGGTCATATAATAATGCCGCAGCCATACCTAAACGTTGACGCATTCCTCTGGAAAAGCCTCCTACACGACGATTAGCCGCTTTGCTCAAGCCTACCCAATTTATCATTTCTTCTACGCGGTGAGTCAGCCGGGTGCTTTTCAATCCGCTTCCCAAGTAATTCAAAGTTTCTTTTGCGGTCATCCACGGATAAAACATCGGTTCTTCCGGTAAATATCCTATATGTAAATCTCCGGGGTGTTGTATTGTACCAATGTCAAACCCGTTTACAATGCAATGCCCCGCATCTGCGGTTGAGAGTCCGGCAAGTATGTTTATAGTTGTTGATTTGCCGGCACCGTTATGACCTAAAAAACCATATATTTCACCTTTGCCTACATTTAAATCAATACCCTTTAATGCTTCGAAATTTCCAAATCGTTTAGTTAATCCTTTAGTCTGAATCAAAATGTATCCCTCCTTCTGCCAATTAATAAAAATACTATTGATCCGGTTAAATTACCGATAAGTACTATGAAAAACCATACCCATTTATTAAGGTTGGAAACACCTTCTTTAAATATCTTTACGATACAAAATGCTACCAAACTATAGACTATTATGAATATCGGAAGTAATAATAGTAAATTTTCAACGGTTATTAATTCATTCATTTTCATTTTCTCCTTGTTTGCTTTGATACTCTTATTTTAATAAATGTTTTGGTCATATGATAAGTGACCGGCGTCATATATATAGTCATATCTGTACATGACCATCATTTTTTGTTGAAAAGAAAACCCGGTAGGTTCTTTAAATTGTCATTATCTTTTATAATTAAATATGCAAAAAAAAGCAAATAAAAAACCTGCGTACATTAATCATGAGCAGGTATAAATATTATATAATTGTTACTGATTTTTAAGGTATACCTATATTAATTTGACAGTTTTAAATAATCTTTCAGGGTAAGACTATATTGTTTTTCAACAGACAAATCTTTATCAAACTTAAAGCCGATCTTTTGAAATACTTTTAAAGACCTTAAGTTCTCATTATTTATTTTAGCTATTACCTTGTCCACTCTCCATTCAAAAAACGCATGGTTTAATCCTTTAATAACGGCGCCGGAACCAAAACCCTTTCCCCATTTATTTTTATCTCCTATAACTATGACCATTTCAGCTAAGGTATGTTTTGGTACAAGTCTTAAAAACCCGATAGATTCGTTTTCTTGCGTATTTATAATAAAAAAGCTTCCGGTTTGATTAAACAAGTGTGTCATTACAGGTAAATTTACCCTGTTGATAGCCTGCATTATATTATCGGTAACATTTTGAGACTCATTTAAATACTTTACTATTTCATCATCTTTTAACCAGTCGATTATTTGATAAGCATCATTTCGATAGATTTCCTGACGTAATTGAACATTAACTGCATTCATTTTTAATGTTTCCTCCATAAAATATTATAAAAGCCTTCCATGGAAGTTCTGACTTCGATGACGGTTCTTTTCCAATTACATAACCATAGTAACATTAAATTATGTTATCGTAAAACTTATAAAACCGGTTTAATCAAAAATACCGGGTTTAATCTTCCGAAAGGTCAAAATACCTTGTTTATTCATAGCTCTTTCCTTACATATAAAATCAAAGAAAAAATGTAATATGTAAGGAAATTAATTGAATAAAAATACACTTTCTGAGTGTTTGGTAATTTTTTTTACATTTATTAAGCTTCATCATTTTATATATTGATAAATGTATAGAACTGATAGTAAAATGTTATGAATGTTATAAAAGGTTAAAGGCAATATTAATGCCGAATAAGATTTTCTGAAAGGATATGCAATTTATATGATAAAAGCTTTTTTGGTTAGCGGTAAAGAAAAAAGAGTTGAATACGGACATCCGTGGATATATAAAAGTGATATAGATAGATTGGAAGGGTATGTAGAACCGGGCTCAATTGTTGATGTGTACAGTTCAAAAAATAAGTTTGTAGGAAGAGGTTATATAAATACAAAATCACAAATTACGATTCGCATACTTACAACTGTTCAAGAAGATATAAACGAAAACTTTTTTTATAAGCGAATATCCGATGCATGGGAATATAGAAAAAAGATTGCTGATATAAATAGTTGCAGGGTAGTATTTGCAGAATCGGATTTTTTACCGGCATTAATAGTGGACAAATTTTCAGATTATCTTGTCATACAAACATTATCTTACGGTATTGACAAATATAAATACCAGGTGGTTGAAATTTTAAACGATATAATTAAGCCTTTGGGAATATATGAAAGGAATGACGTTCCTGTCAGAGAGCTAGAAGGACTTGAACAAAAAAAGGATTTCTTACGGATAAATTCAATACAATTATACGAATGGTTGAAAACGGTATAAAGTTTGATGTGGATATTGAAAACGGACAAAAAACCGGATATTTTTTAGATCAAAAAGAAAATCGTTCTTCTATTAAACCTTTTGTTAAGGATGCCAAAGTTATGGATTGTTTTACTCATACGGGTTCATTTGCTTTACATGCCGCATATTACGGAGCAAAAGAAGTTATAGGTATCGATATTTCGGATCATGCCGTTGAATATGCGACACATAATGCACTTATAAACGATCTTCATGGTAATTGCCGTTTTGAGACGGCCAATACATTTGACAAGTTAAGAGAGTGTGATAATAATAATGAAAGGTTTGATACTGTCATTCTTGACCCGCCTGCATTTACAAAGACAAGAAGTGCGGTGCAAGGTGCAGTAAGAGGATACAAAGAAATTAATTTAAGAGCAATGAAAATAATTAACAGCGGTGGTTTTCTAATCACTTGTTCTTGCTCTCATCACATAAGCTCGGATTTATTTCTAGATATTTTGTATGATGCGTCAATAGATGCAAAGAGAAAAGTTAGATTAATAGAATATCGTTCACAGGCAAAAGATCATCCTACGCTAATAGCTTCTGAAGAAACAGAATACTTAAAGTGTGCTATTTTACAAATAGTTTAATTCGCAGGTTATAAAACAATTTATAAACGAAGGGTAAAAACCCTTCGTTTATAGAAATATTTTTGGATCACTTTTTTTATTTTTCTTTTAATCCGTATTTTTGTTGCATACTCTTTATAAAAGCCACACCGTCTTTAACCAGGGTATCTCCGTCTTTTGCAAGCTGTCTCCAAACCCAAGTGTTCATGTTGTCAGTACAATCTACAAAGGATTCCAATGCTGCATAACCGGTATAGTTAATTTCTGAAAGAGCTTTAAACAGACCGTCCCAGTCAACCAATCCGGTACCGGGTATACCTCGGTCATTTTCACACAAGTGATAATGCATTAAATAATTTCCGGCGGATTTTGTAGCTTGATAAAAAGACTTTTCTTCTATATTCATATGATAAGTGTCAAGATGGATTTTCACATTGGGTTCACCAATCATATCGATTAAGTTCAAGGCTTGGCTACATGTGTTTATCAGGTATGTTTCGTATCTGTTAACAGGTTCGATACCGATTGTTACATCATATTCTTGAGCATAGCGTGCTACTTCTTTTAAGCATTCGGCTGAATATTTCCACTCATTTTCTGTAGGTCTTTTTATAGCAGGTTTTACATGTTGTGAATATATTACTCCGGAGAAGTTACTTGCACCGATCTCCGATGTTAATTTAACACATAGTTTTAGATAATCAACACCTTTTTTTCTGATCGAAGGATCAAAACTCGTAATATCAGTGTCATTTAGAAGGACGGTTGATGTGCAGGCACACATATCGGTCGATTTTAATCTGTTCTTTATTTGTGCAGAATCGAAAGTCTCCGGGCACATTAGAGGAATTTCTATAAAATCCAATCCTAATTCTTTAACTTTATCTATTAAATACAGTGTATCATTGCTCCATTTTGAGCACCAAGCGTATGCGTGAATACCAAGTTTCATATATTTCACCTTTCATTTTAGATTTTTATCCATGCAGGGTAAAAATACCACTAATTTTGTATTTAAATCCTCTGATACCATATAAAAAAACCTGTTAGGATAATAAATACACAATTTTTATAGGACGACTATTATTTAACTATACTTTACATTAGCTGTCAAGATTTGTTGCCGAGAAAATAGTAAGTATTCTCTTAGCCATATCATAATTTATATAAAGTTATTTTGTCTCCTATATTACCTTTAATGAGTATGTCCCGGCCTTCTTTGGTACCTGTATCATTAATATGCAGCTTGCCGGCCATATCTGCCAATAAAATACTACCGCAATAACCTAAAATAACTGATAATTCGGTTATTTCTGCGTTTTTCCAACTGATTTCCAACTCATGTCCTCCCGGTACTTTTATACCTGATATTTTGCCGGCACTCCACTGATCAGGTAAAGCACGTAACAGATGTACCTTACCGCCCCAATATTGTGCAATACTTTCCAGCACCGCCGCTACAGCTCCCAGATTGCCGTCAATTTGGAATATACGAGGCGGGTGTAGGTCCAGCAATGTGACTGTGGCAAAATCCTTAATTAATCCGTATAAATGCTCTTGTGTTTTATTCGCATCTCCTATGCGTGCATACAAGCAAGCTACCCACGCCCTGCTCCAACCGGTGTGTCCTCCACCATGTAAAAGTCTGTATTGAAGCGATTTTACAGCCGCATCATATTGCGGTTGAGTATCTATGGGATTAAAGATATTTGACGGATAAAGCCCGTAAAGGTGTGATAAATGACGGTGGCCCGGTTCAACTTCAACTCTTTCTATATCCCATTCTAAAAGTCTTCCGTCAAAACCGATTTTAAACGGAGGCAGCTTCATCCGGAGTTCAGCCCATTTTTCAACAAATTCCGGGTCGACAGACAGTATTTTCGCCGACTGTATTGCATAACCTAATGAATCATATGCCAATTGAACATCCATAGAGGAAGACACTCCTATACTGACAGGCCAAAAACCCGTACCTTCAAACCTGTTTTCTGGAGATTGACTCGGCATAATCTGATAAGTACCAAACTCGTCTTGCAAAAGATAGTCTTGGTAAAATATCGCTATTTCTTTAAAAAACGGGTAAGCTCTATTTTTTAGAAATGTTAAATCACCCGTATATTCATAGTGCCACCAAAAATGTTGAGCTATCCATGGAGCCGCACCAATCCAAACCGACCAGCCGTAAGATTCGGGCGTGGATCTACCCCATGCATCTGTTTGCAATGGTAACCATACACCGTTGCACCCGTATAAATCTTTTGCCGCTTTGCGTCCGTGAGGAATAAACCTTTCGATATATTGAAACAAAGCTTCGGTACAATCGGACAAATTTGCAGCTTCAGCCGGCCAGTAGTTCATTTGCAAATTAATATCAAAATGGTAATCACATTCCCAGGGGGGACATATTTTATCATTCCATTTTCCTTGTAGATTTGCAGGCAGTTCTCCACATATTGAAGACGATATTAACAAATATCTACCGTAATTAAAATATTTAAGTAATAAGACAGGGTTTTCAACCCCTTTTTTAGCATCATCAACAAGTTCGTTCACAGGTTTAGTTTCCAAAGGTAATTCTATATCAAGGTTTAACCTGTTATATATTTTTGAAAAAGCTTTTTTGTGGGATGCTAAAATATCTTCCCATAAGCCTGATGGGACAGGATAGCTGTTGATTTCTTCATCAATGCATTTGACCGAAGTAGCTATGTTAATATATGCCGTAACGTTTGTAGCATTTGTTACATACATACTTGTGGAGGTATAATTAATGTCTCCGTCAGATTTTATATTTATTAGAACCTTGTACTGAATACCCGCTTTAAATGAACATTCATATACCAGAGAGCTTTGTGCTACCTGTAATCTTTCGGTTACATCAGGATCATCGGTCCGTTTAAAACTTATTTCACCGGAAAAATGCGTTGAAGCTGAGTCCCATCTACATATTATTAAATTATGTACAGGGTGTGCTATAAAATGTGACATAATTGAACTACCGTTAATACTACGTTGAACATTAATAACCGCTTCTTCCATATTTAATTGACGCCGTATGAATGAAGCGTCATCAATTGTGAATGAAAGATCACCTGCAGGTTGATAAGCATCTACTTTGTTTTTTATTTTTGATACTCCGCCATGTCCTCCCAAAAATGTGTTTGCCAAACTTGTAGCACGAAAAAAATCACCTTCTTTTAATAATGATCTTATTTGTGATATATTAGAGGATACTTGCAGGTTGTCTCTGTTCCTATTAATACCGCGCCATAACCATTCATGATTAAGACTTATAACATCCGTGCTTTCATCACCCCACACCATTGCTGCTAAACGACCGTTTCCGATAGGCAGACCTTCCATCCATTCTTGTGATTGTTTATTATACCAAAGTATATTATTCATAACCTAACCTCACTTTGAACACATTGATTACAAAAATTATATCTTATAAGGGTATAATTTACAACGTTTATTCGGATAACAATTATATTCAAAAAATACGTGAATACCTGTATATAGCCCTATAAAACCATTAAATAAACTAGAATTTTATGAAATTATATAGCTTCAAGTATACATATGTGATATTATTGTTTAAATATATTAATATATTCCATAATATGGAGGTTAATCTAAACTATAACGAAGAGGTGTTTTTGTGAGTTCATCAAATAAAATTATAAATCGGTTAGGGGAGTTTTCTGATAGAAATCTTGAAGATGAGTATTTTGAACACGATATAAAAAAATCCGGTCGTTTTATAAAACCTATGGTTTTAGTATTGGGTATATTAAATACATTATTTATTATTCCCGATTATTTAACTGTTTCGGGTAATGAATTTATTAAGATAGCTTTGAGCAGATTTATTTTTTTATTGTTGGTTATTTGCTTATATATGTTAATGGACAAAATAAAGAATAGTACGGCATTAACCGGATGGATTACAGGTTTTGAAGTTCTAGGGTACTTATTGTTCCTATATATATTATATCAATATGAAGCACCGAATTTTCTTATACAAGCTATGGGAACTATTGTTATTATTGTTGTAGTATTTATAATGCCCAATCGATTTGTTCATATGATTGCAGTATCATTTTTTGTATGTTTTAGCTTTTTATCGGTATCTGTGCATTATATAAAGTACATAAAGACTACGGAATTTTTAGCGTGTGCGGTTTATATTACTGTAATAATATTTTTATGTGCAATTATGGCTTATAGAAACCAATATAATAAAAGAATCCAATATGTGCATGGAAAAGAATTGGAAGTACTGTCTACAACAGATTATCTTACTAAAACATATAATAGAGTTAAATTGGAGAATGATCTAATTAAGAGGTTAGAGTATTCAAAGTTACATAATAAACCTTTATCTTTGATAATAATTGATTTAGACGATTTTAAACAAGTAAACGATACATTCGGGCATTTGTTCGGAGATCATGTTATTGTAGAATTAGCGTTTTTAATACGTGATAATATACGAGAAAATGATATTTTAGCAAGATGGGGAGGAGACGAATTTATAATCATACTACCCGATCAGGATAAAGCTCAAGCTGTAAATACGGCTGAACGCATCCGCCAAAAAATATCAAGTAATTCTTTTAAAGGCTGTGTAAATATAACATGTAGCTTCGGAGTTGTAGAAATGATATCACAAGATGATTTCAACGGTATTTTGCACAGAGCCGATCTTTCATTGTACATGGCTAAACAATCAGGTAAAAACACTGTAAAAGGGTAAAATAACCCTGTATTGTTTTGATCAAACAGATTATTTTATTTGCTATAGTGTACATTATTTGATACAATTATAAAAATATCGTGATTTTATTTGACTTGACAGTAAAGAAAGGAATGATGATAAATGAAAATAGCGTTTTCAACCCTCGGGTGTCCCGATTTTAATTGGTCTGACATATATTCAATGGCAAAAGACATTGGCTTTGATGGAATTGAGATCCGTGGACTTGGCAAAGATATCTTTTCAGATAAGGCACAACCTTTTACCGGGGAAGAATTACCTCAAACCGTTAAAAAACTTGCGAAATTACGCCTTGAAATCCCCTGTATTTCATCAGGTTGTTGTTTGAGGTATGCAGACAAAGAACAAGAGAATTATAACGAGATAGTGGAATATATAAAATTAGCATCAAAATTAGACGCTCCGTATATTAGGATTTTAGGAGACATAGAGCCTCATCCTACAGGTGAAACGGACGATGCAGTTGTACTTGCGGCATTGAAACGACTCGTTCCTGTTGCTGAACAATACAATAGAATATTATTAGTGGAGACTAACGGTGTTTATACGGATACTTCGCGGTTGCGTCATTTACTAGATAATGTTGCCAGTGATTCTGTAGCCGCTTTATGGGATGTGCATCATCCGTACAGATTTGCCGGTGAGTCACCGCAAAAAACCGTACAAAATCTAGGAGCTTACATTAAATACATACACATAAAAGATTCTGTGTTAATAGACGGAAAAACTCAATACCGTATGATGGGAGAGGGAGATCTGCCTATAGATGAAATAATGCTGGCGTTGCGTTCCATAAATTATCAAGATTATATATCTCTTGAATGGGTTAAACGATGGGCACCGGATTTAACCGATGCGGGTATTGTTTTTCCTCATTTTGCAAATTTCATGAGCCAATATTTAAATCGTGACACCTCTAAAAACCATCTTTTTGATAATATAGCAAAAACGGGTAAATATATATGGGAAAAAGACAAGCTTATTGATCTGACTTTTCCACAAGTGCTTGATCGTATGGCGGATGAGTTTCCCGATCAATACGCATTTCGTTTTACAACAATTGATTATACCAGGACATATTCGGAATTTCGCGATGATGTGGACACCTTTGCACGAGCATTGATCGCACTAGGAGTAAAACCTAGAGATCATGTAGCCATATGGGCGACCAACGTACCCCAATGGTTCGTTACATTTTGGGCTACTGTAAAAATTGGTGCGGTTTTGGTAACAGTAAACACAGCATACAAAATATACGAGGCGGAATATTTATTAAGACAATCGGACACTCATACGCTTGTAATGGTGGATGGATATAAAGATTCCGATTATGTTGGTATAATAAAAGAATTATGTCCCGAGTTGGAAAGCAGTGAAGCCGGTAAACCTTTGCATATTAAACGTTTGCCGTTCTTACGAAATATAATCACAGTTGATTCCGAGCAAAAGGGTTGTTTGACATGGGAACAAGCTATGGATTCGGCGTATAAAGTGCCTGTTGAAGAAGTTTATCGCCGTGCAGCTTTCATTAATAAAAATGATGTTTGTAATATGCAATATACTTCGGGAACTACAGGCTTCCCGAAAGGAGTTATGCTTACTCATTATAATGTGGTAAATAACGGTAAAACAATAGGAGATTGTATGGATCTATCTACTGCAGACCGTATGTTAATACATGTTCCTATGTTCCATTGTTTTGGTATGGTGTTGGCTATGACCGCGTCTATGACCCACGGAACCACTATGTCACCGATACCGTATTTTTCTCCAAAACAATCCCTAGCTTGTATTAATCAGGAGAAAATCACTTGTTTTCACGGAGTTCCGACTATGTTTATAGCTATGTTGGAGCATGAAGATTTTAAAAATACCAACTTTTCTTATATGAGAACAGGTATTATGGCGGGTAGTCCTTGTCCGGTCAAGGTTATGCAGGATGTTGTAGATAAAATGAATATGAACCAAATTACCATAGTGTTCGGGCAGACCGAATCGTCACCCGGATGCACACAAAGCAGAGTTGACGATTCACTTGAACTGCGTGTTAATACTGTCGGACGTGCTTTGCCGGGAGTTGAGTGTAAAATAGTCGATCCTGTCACCGGTGAAGATCTGCCTGCCGGGGTGGATGGAGAATTTGTGGCTAAAGGGTATAATATAATGAAAGGTTATTATAAGATGCCGGAAGCAACTGCAGCCGCTATAGATGATGGAGGCTGGTTGCATACCGGAGATTTGGCGAGATGTGATGAACAAGGCTATTATAAAATAACCGGACGTATAAAAGATATGATAATTCGTGGTGGAGAAAACATATATCCAAAAGAAATTGAAGATTTTATATACACCAATCCAAAGGTTAAAGATGTACAGGTTATCGGTGTACCGGATAAACAATACGGAGAAGAGATCATGGCATGTGTAATATTAAAAGAAGGTATGTCTATGACTATTGATGAATTGAAGGATTATGTAAGATCTCATATGGCTAAACATAAAACACCTCGATATGTTGATTTTGTTACCGAATTCCCCATGAATGCAGCCGGCAAAATTTTAAAGTATAAAATGCGTGAACAAGCCGTTGAGAGATTGGGCTTACAGGCGGAAAGCCGTATTGTTACAGCATAAAACAAGCTTTATAATAAGCACCGGCGATATATCATCCAAGCCGGTGCTTTTAAATAATAAGAGTTTTAATA
>CAZJOD010000054.1:0-21005 GCA_964547525.1 uncultured Clostridiaceae bacterium | reverse complement strand
ATTGTTGAATATGGCTGCGGATTTGGATAATACCGTAAGAATCAGAGTTATGTACACATATCCGGAATTTTTATATGAAGATTTTTTAACTGTTTTCAATAAAGAAAACATTGTAAGATATTTGGACATACCTATACAGCATATAAGTGACCGTATTAGAAAACTCATGAACCGGAAAGAAACAATGGGTTTTATTAAAGAAAAAATTGATAAACTAAGAACCATGTATGATGATTTATACATTCGGACATCGATGATTACAGGTTTCCCGGGAGAAACCGATGATGAGTTTGAGAGTATGTTGTCATTTATTCAAGATGATCTAATAGATTTTGCCGGGATTTTTAAATTTTCTCCACAAGAAGGTACCAAAGCGGAGACTATGCCGGGTCAAATTGATGTGGAAGTAATCGAGTATAGATATGAAACACTATACTGTGCAATGACTGAGAAAATGATAAATAGAGCGTCAGGTTTAATAGGTAAAACATATAAGGTTTTGTGTGACGGAGTATCGGATGACGGAATATTTTATCAAGGAAGAACAAGTTTCCAAGCGCCTGAGATTGACACTGTAACGTATTTTACTTCAACGAAAGAGGTTAAGACAGGTGAATTTGTTGATGTAAAAATATTAAATAATCATGGACCGGATTTAATTGGGGAGGTGAAATATGAACGCAGCAAATAAATTAACAATGATTAGAATTGCCATAATTCCGTTTTTTTTGTTTTTCGCTATGCCCGCTCCGAAATGGTGGGGAGAAAATACAGTTAATTTTTTAGTCCTTTATGGAAATATTATTGCTTTGGTATTATTTATAATTGCATCATTTACCGATTTATTGGACGGATATGTAGCTAGAAAACACAATCTGATAACCAGCACAGGGAAATTTTTAGATCCTTTAGCTGATAAACTACTCATTTCAGCCGCTATGATAGCTCTAGTAGCAGCCGGTCGTTTATCGGGATGGATATTTTTTGTAATACTAACCAGGGAATTTGCCGTTACGGGAATACGAACTATAGCAGCGTCCGAAGGGTATGTTATTGCGGCAAATAAATGGGGTAAGATCAAAACGGTCATTCAAATAATCGCCGTATGTATATCTTATTTCCCTATATCTTTTATCACCGGATTAGCTGTATACGGTTGGGTTGCAGCATTAATCATAACCGTTATATCAGGCTACATATATGTAAAAGAATTTTTTAATCATGCCGTATGAAATATATTAATGTATTGAATAGGGATGATAATTTGTGCTTGTTTTTTACCGGAATATCCTATATATTAATTTATTGAACGTACCGGTTATAATATGAAAGAGGGAGATGGATATGGCAAAAAATAACGTACCAAAAAAAATCAGACAAGAAGAACTTGCCGAAAAGATATTGCAAGATCCGTTTCTTACGGACGAAGAGTTGGCGGATTTTTTTTGCGTCAGTGTACCTACCATCCGTTTGGATAGATTGGAACTGAGAATACCGGAATTAAGGGAAAGGGTTCGTAATGTAGCCCGTAATAATTATGCTAAAGTCAAGACTTTAGGAAGCAAAGATATCGTTGGAGAACTTGTAGATATTAAGTTAAATGAAAGTGGTATTTCTATTATGGAAACCACAAGCGATATGCTATTCGAAAATGCAAATGTGGTAAGAGGGCATTTTATATACGCATTGGCCGAATCTCTTGCAATAGCAATTATTGATGCGGATGCTGCATTGGTTGGAGTAGCTAATATTAAATATAATACTCCTGTAAAAGAAAATACTCGTTTAGTGGCAAAAGCGGAAGTCAGACGCGTAATTGATAAGAATTTTGTTGTTTGGGTAAAAATTTATCATAATAATAGGCTTGTCTTTAAAAGTAAATTTATATTGGTTGCAATTTATGAAGGAAAACGACAAGGAGCGGTCAATGAAAAAGAATAATATCATAATAGATGCAATGGGAGGAGATAATGCACCTCATGCCGTTATCGACGGCTGTTACCAAGCGTTGGACGAACTTGTAGGTGTAAACCTTATATTAGTAGGCCAAAGTGAAATAATCGAAAGATACATTGAAGAAAAAAATTATGACCGTAAAAAAGTGGATATAATACATGCAAGTGAAATTATAACCAACGGTGATTCACCTGTAAATTCAATAAGAAACAAATATGATTCTTCTATAGTAACATGCTTTAATATGCTTCGTAACAAAGAAGGAGACGCTGTGGTCTCGGCGGGAAGCAGTGGAGCGCTGCTTACAGGTGCGGTTTTACTTATAGGACGTATAAGAGGTGTTAAAAGACCGGCATTAGGAGCTGTATTGCCTTCTCCTATAGGTAGGACTTTATTAATAGATGCGGGATTAAATTCAAATTGTAGAACCGAAAACTATATTCAATTTGCTCGTTTCGGCAGCATTTATATGAGCACACTTTACGATATTAAGACACCTACCGTTAAGCTGCTGAATATAGGTTCCGAGGAATCAAAAGGAAACGAAGATATTAAAGAAGCGTATAGCATATTAAAAAATTCCGATATGAATTTCACAGGAAATGCAGAAGGCAGTGAAATTTTAGGATGTGCTGACGTTGTCGCTACAAACGGATTTACCGGTAATGCCATTTTGAAATTCTATGAGAGTTGCGGTGATATCTTTTTCAAGTTCTTAAACAGTGCTTTTAAGAAAAATATTTTTACAAAAGCATCATTTCTGGCTATCAGAAAAGAATTGAAGGAGTTTAAGTTAAGTGTGGACCCTGATATTCATGGTGGTGCACCTATTTTAGGAATAAAAGAATTGGTAATAAAAAGTCACGGCAGTTCTATTGGTAAAACAATAAAAAATGTTATTATAAAAACTAATAAACTGGTTAACGAGAAAATAGTTACTAGAATAGAGAGTGAATTTGTCTGAAAAGGAGATGTTTGTATGTCAAAATTAGCATTTGTATTTCCGGGTCAAGGTGCACAATATGTCGGAATGGCTAAAGATATAACATCGGCGTTCCCAAAGCTTAACAGTCTTTTAGATCGAGCGAATGAATTATTGAATATGGACATAAGTAAGCTTATGTTTGAAGGTCCTGACGACCGGCTTGCATTGACGGCTAACACTCAACCTGCAATACTTATAGCATCGGTATTGTGTATGATCCCCGTTTTAGAGGAAGGAATCAAACCGGATTTGTGTGCCGGTTTGAGTTTAGGCGAGTATACCGCGCATGTGTGTTCCGGGACTTTTAGTTTTGAAGACGCTGTTTTATTGGTTAGGAAACGCGGACAATACATGCAAGAAGAGGTTCCCGCAGGTGTAGGAGGAATGGCTGTCGCAACAGGCATGAACGAAGATCAACTAAAACCGTGTGTTGATGAAGCTTCAAAATACGGAAAAATTTATTTTTCGAATTATAATTGCCCGGGACAAATAACTGTTTCCGGGGAAATATCTGCGCTTTTAAAATTTGTGGAATTTACCGAAAAGGCCGGATCGAGAAAAAGTCTTATGTTAAACGTAAGCGCACCTTTTCATTCACCTATGTTAAAAGGCGCAGGTGAAAAATTATATAGTGAAATGGACAATATAAGTATAAATCCTATGAAATTTCCTGTGGTATCAAACGTTACTGCGGAAGTTATCACTGATAATACGATTGTCAAGGAATTGTTAAAAAAACAAATTTATAATCCCGTTTTATGGTGGCAGTCTATAGAGAATATAATTGAAAAAGGAATCGATACATTTATTGAGATAGGTCCGGGTACCACATTAAAAGGTTTAATAAAAAAAATAAATCGTAATGTGACTGTATATAATATAAATGACAGTGAATCTTTAAAGAAAACTTTAGAATCTTTAAAAAGCATATAGAACAATGAGTATTAAAAGTTAAATTCGGGGTATGCTTAAAAAGTTTTAAAAAATGTTGACAACCCGTATTATTGTGCTTTATTGTATATGTATGGTGTTGTCACACAAAATATATATATGAAATAAATGAGGAGGCGGCGAATTATGGCTGACGAAATTTTTGAAAAGGTCAAAAAGATTATTGTTGAACAGTTAAGTGTAGACGAAAGTGAGGTAGTCTATGACGCTTTGTTTATAGACGATTTAGGTGCGGATTCTCTTGATATCGTTGAATTAATAATGGCTTTAGAAGAGGAATTCGATATCGAAATACCCGACAATAGTGCTGAAAAAATATCCACTGTCGGAAACGCGGTTGATTATATAAAAAGTGTTATCTAAATAAAAAGTCCCATTCGGGACTTTTTTATAAATAATTTTTCGTTGCTTTTCGATGAATTAATAAGAGGTAAACGTAAATCGAATTTTCAAACGAATTTATCGAAAAAAATCTTCTATATACAGATAATGTTCACTATTTGTTTTATTTATTAAATTGGGGTATGGTATGAAAAAAAGAGTTGTTATAACAGGTATGGGTGTAATAAGTCCGGTGGGCAATAGCATTTATACTTTTTGGGATTCCATAAAAAAAGGTAAAAACGGAATAAAAAAATTAACCATTTTTGATGCGACCGATTTACCTACAAAAGTTGCCGCTACGGTTGACGATTTTGATCCGAGTAATTACATTGATGTTAAAGAAGCCAGAAGAATGGACAGGTATTCGCAATTTGCTTTGGTTGCGGCCATAGATGCTGTAAAAAATTCGAATCTTGACCTTATGGCAATAAATCCTGAGAGAATGGGTGTTATGGTTGGTTCCGGCATAGGAGGAATTGACTCTTTTGAAAAACAACACGCCGTTTATTTGGAGAAAGGTTTTAAAAGAGTCAGTCCCTTTTTTGTTACAATGATGATTGCAGACAGTGCTGCCGCTTTGATAGCTATAAAGCTAGGAGCTAAAGGGATCAACGAGTGCATAGTAAATTCTTGTGCGTCTTCCACTAATGCCGTTGGAAACGCATTTAGAACGATTCGGGACGGTTATGCGGATATAATGATAACAGGCGGTAGTGAAGCCAGCATAACACCAATGGCATTCGCAGCCTTTTGTGCGGCAGGAAGAGCTATGAGTGTTACTGAAGATCCGAATAAAGCTTGCAGACCGTTTGATATTCAAAGAGACGGTTTTGTAATGGGAGAAGGTGCCGGGATTTTAGTACTTGAAGAATTGGATCACGCTGTCAAACGAGGCGCTGAAATTATAGCCGAGATAACGGGATACGGTTGTACATGCGATGCATATCATATAACCGCACCTGATCCTGAAGGAAAAGGTTTTGTCAGCTGTATGAAACAGGCTATTAATGACGCGTCAACTAATATAGCGGAAATAGATTACATAAATGCACACGGTACTTCCACACCATTAAACGATAAGACTGAATCATATGCCATAAAACAAGTGTTTGGTGATTATGCAGACAAAGTATCGGTAAGTTCCACAAAATCAATGACAGGTCATCTGTTAGGTGGTGCCGGGGCGATAGAAACCATAATAACCGCTTGCGCCGTTAAATACGATTTTGTTCCGGCTACAATTAATTATGAAACACCCGATCCGGAATGTGACTTAAAAAATTATGTGTTAAACACCGGAAAGGATAAAAATGTTCGAACCGCTATTACTAACGGGTTCGGATTCGGAGGGCATAATGCGTGTTTGGTAATAAAAAAATACAATTGAACAATGAATGCATAGGTAATATTGTTTTAGATGATAAAAATATTAAAACCTTTGAAAAAGAGATAGGATATACATTTAAAAACAAAAGTCTCCTTATTACATCCATCACCCATAGCTCATTTGCAAACGAAGGAATCGGCAATATGAACGATAACGAACGTCTTGAGTTTCTAGGTGATTCGGTTTTAAACTTATGTATCGGTGATTATATATTTAATAATGAAATTGATATGCCTGAAGGAGAAATGACAAAAATCAGGGCTGCTGTGGTATGTGAGCAATCTCTAAAAGAATGTGCTCAGAAATTGAATTTGGGGAAATATTTAAGATTAGGAAAAGGTGAAGAAGCTAACAGAGGAAGAAACCGTCCCTCAATTCTCGCTGATGCGATGGAAGCTTTGATAGGAGCGGTTTATTTGGATTCTGATTTTCAGACCGTTCAGAAGTTTATATATAAAAATATGAAAAGTATTATTAGCGGTGCGTTGACCGGTACGGTGTTCAACGATTATAAGACTGAATTACAAGAGTGTCTGCAAAAACAGGGCAAAATTAAAATAAAATATGTTGTTGAAGATCAATCCGGTCCTGACCATGACAAAACGTACAGTGTTTCGGTTTATGTAAATAATAGAAAATACGGATCGGGTAGCGGTTCCACCAAAAAAGAAGGGGAACAGAATGCAGCTAAAGATGCTTTGAATAACGGAGTTTTTTAGTTGAAGTTTTCGGATAATCTACATGAGTCAGGAGAATTTTTAGTATGAAAAGATCGGAAATAAATGATTTACTTAATAAATCTATAGAGTTTATTAATAAAATGAATTTTAAATTACCGCCTTTTGCTTATTGGAGTTTAGAAGATTGGAAAACAAAAGGTGATGAATACGACGAAATTTTTGCGAACATGCTAGGATGGGATATAACGGATTTTGGTTCCTCAGATTTCAATAAAACAGGCTTAATTTTATTTACATTAAGAAATGGCAATGCAAAAGATCATAATAACTCAAAAACATATGCGGAAAAATTAATGATAGCTAATGAAAATCAAGTGACTCCATTTCATTTTCATTGGAATAAAACAGAAGATATAATAAACCGTGGTGGCGGTAATTTATTAGTTCGTCTTTATCAGTCTTGTGATGACGGTTCTTTTTCAAAATCCGATATTCAGGTGTCAATTGACGGATGCAGATCTTTATTGAAAGCGGGTTCTGTTATACGACTTACTCCCGGAGAAAGTATAACAATGACTACGGGATTGTATCATAAGTTTTGGGCTGAAGAAGGATTTGGCAGTGTTCTTTTAGGCGAAGTGTCAAAGGTCAATGATGATACATCAGATAACCGTTTTTTCGAACAAATTGGAAGATTCCCCGAGATTTTGGAAGATCAATCTCCGTTATATCTGTTATGTCAAGATTATAAAAAGTTTTTATAACAATTAAATATCATATATATATGTTGGGAATATAAGGGTAAGGTATTGTTACAAGCAAATTATTATTATATAATGATGTTTGCACATGGAGAATACCGTTTTTTTATTTGTTTTATTTAGGTAAGTTACACATAACTTTAATTCATATTATTTATACGGAGGAGTAGATGTACTTAAAAAGAGTTGAAATGAAAGGGTTTAAATCATTTGCCGATAATGTTACCCTGGATTTTAAGAATTGCATTACATCCATTATAGGGCCGAATGGCAGTGGTAAAAGCAATATTTCCGACGCTATAAGATGGGTACTGGGAGAACAAAGCTTAAAAAACTTAAGAGGTAGTAAGTCACAAGATATTATTTTTTCCGGAACTCAATTCAGAAAAGCTTTGTCGTTCGCCGAAGTCTCGTTAATATTGGATAATAATGATAAAGGACTTGATGTTGAATATGATGAAGTAAGCATAACCAGGAGGTTATACAGATCCGGAGAAAGTGAATATTTAATAAATAATAACAAATGCAGATTGAAAGATGTTTATACTCTGTTATTGGACACGGGTATAGGTAAAGACGGCTATTCTATAATCGGGCAAGGAAAAATCGAAGAGTTGTTGAGTTCCAAGTCCGAAGAAAGAAGAAATATATTTGATGAAGCCGCCGGAATAATGAAGTATAAAACTAGAAAAGCGGAAGCTTTAAAAAAGCTTGAAAAGACTGAGGAAAACTTAATTAGAATAAATGATATTATAAGGGAAATAGAATCCGGTTTGGAAAATTTAAAGATGCAAGCACAAAAAGCTCGTATTTTTATAGATTTTAGAAATAAATTAAAAGAGTACGAGACCGCTGTTTATGTCCGTTCCATCGAGGATTTTGAATTAAAAATTAAAAAGCTTAACGATGAAGCGGACTTGATAGTAAAAAACATTTCGGATGAAGAGCTTACTGTTAAAGCTTGTAATTTGCTCATACAAAAGAATGTTGGTCGTCAGGAAAGCTTGGAGAGTCAAATGGAATCGGTTCATAAAGAATATCGAGAAGCCGATCGGATTATCAGTGAAAAAACCGGTGATATCAGAGTTTGGGAAGAAAAACGAAAAAAATATACGGATCATGTGGAAACATTAAAAAACGATATCTTAAATTCTAAGTTCGATATGGAGGAAATACAAAAAAACAGAAGCAAATATGAGAAGCGTTTGGAAGTTTTAAATAAAGATTTAAAGGAGTATTCCAAAGCGTTAGAAGGTTTTGAAGCTGAAATGCAAGAAATTATGGCTACTTTAAATGAAAACGAACAAGAAATTGAAAAATTGAAGTTCGATATGATGGACAAGCTGGATATGATAACCGAAAGAAAAACATCGGTGGCATCATGCAATAATCTTATAGATAATTTAGCATCAAGGTTGAAGAGTATTGAAAAGGATGTAATGATTTTAATTAGAGAAAAAGATGCGTTTTTTATTGAGAAAGAAAATATCGAAAGGGAAATTTCCGCATCGGAAGAAAACGAAATATCTTTAAATAAAGACATTTCTCAATTAAATACCCGACTCAAAGAACTTAATGAACAATACAAAAAAAATGAACATAATTTATCGGAAACTAAGTCGTTATTAAATACTGAAAAATCTAAGTATAATTTATTATTTGAAATGGAAAAAAATTATGAAGGTTACAATAAAAGTGTAAAAGCTGCTTTAACGGCATTTGAAAACCGGTCTGATGCAAACGTTAAATTATACGGAACCGTAGCCGATATAATAAATGTTGAAGAAGAGTATGAAACCGCTGTTGAAATGGCACTAGGAGGAGCCATGCAGAATATAATCACAGAAGATGAAAACGACGCAAAAACCGTAATTTCATATTTGCGAAGAGGAAACCACGGAAGAGTCACATTAATGCCGGTATCAACTATGACTCCAAGGTTCACAGACGGTACCACTTTGGCGGAAATGAGAAAATTGACCGGATTTATTGATACCGGTGATAAATTGGTCACATGTGATAATAAGTTTACCAATATAATAAAAAATTTGTTAGGGAGGATAATTATTGTAAAAGACTACGATTCTGCAGTTAAGATAGCAAAAGCTTTTTCATATACATATAGAGTTGTTACTTTAGAAGGTGACACTGTAAATACCGGTGGATCCATAACAGGTGGTAGTGTAAATAAAGTGGCATCGAACATACTGAGCAGAAAAAGAATGATAGGCCAATTGGAATATCGGATACAGAATTTCGTAAAACGTGAAGAATCTTTATTAAAAGTTAGAGAAGATTATCTAAAAGACATATCCTCCTGTAATGACACAATTTCTGTGTTAACTACTAAAAAGCGTGATGTAGAACATGAACGTATACGTCTGGAAAATAAGTATGAATCTTTACTAGAGAAAATACAAACCCATACCTTTAAAATAGAAAACGGCAATGATGAAAAGAAAAGATTTTGCGATGAAATAAACAAAACGAAGCAAGAGTTGACAAATCATAAAAAATGTCTTAATGACATAGAAGTTGAAATTGAAAGATCGAAAAGAATTATTTCAGAATTTGAAGAGACGCATAAAAGTAAAAGAAAGCGAAAAGATGATTTGGTTACAGATATTACCGATTATAAAGTTTCGGTTAATTCTTTTATAGAGAGTATAAACATTATAAATAATAATCTGAAAGATACGGAAAATTCCGTAGTGGGATTGATTGAAGAAGTTAAAAGAAAAGAAGACGAGTTGAAAAAGAATGTTGAAAAAATATCTATAGCCGAAAGCAATAAAATACAATTGGACAATGAAATTAAAACAAGACGGGAAAAGATGACCGGTACGAACTTATTAATTGGAAAGCTTGAACAAGAAAAGAAATCATTAAAAGATGAAATTGAAGAGGCGAGATCAAATATAGATAGTGCAAATAAGAACATCCTTTTATTTAAAGAAGAAGAAAATAGGCTTAACATAAGAAAAACTAAAATAGAATCCGATATGGATTCTTTAAAAGGCAGAATGTATGATGAATATGAACTAACATATGCAGAAGCCGTTCTAAACAGGAGAGAGCCGGATGAAGAGGTGACTCCCAAAAAAATATCTTCATTAAAACAGCAGATAAATGAATTGGGGTCTGTTCATGTAGGAGCTATCCAAGAATATACCGATACTAAAACAAGGTTCGACTTCCTTGTAAAACAAAAAAATGAAATGGAAGAGGCTAAAGAAAAACTTAAACGGATTGTTTATGAAATGAACAGTGTTATGAAAACAAAATTTACGGGTAGACTTAATGAAATAAATAAAAATTTCAGAAAAGTGTTTACCGAATTGTTTGACGGGGGAAAAGCCGAATTGGCTTTAGCGGATAGTGAAAATGTGTTGGAAAGTGACATAGAGGTATTTGTTCAGCCGCCAGGTAAAAACCTACAGAATATGATGTTGTTATCCGGAGGAGAAAGGGCGTTGGCGGCGATCGCATTATTATTCTCAATCATGATGCTAAAACCCGCACCATTTTGCATACTGGATGAAATAGAAGCAGCGCTGGATGATGCAAACATTTATAAGTTTATAGAATATTTAAGAACACTATCGGATAAGACGCAGTTTATTTTAATTACCCACAGAAAAGGAACAATGGAAGGGTCCGATTTGTTGTACGGAGTAACCATGCAAGAACACGGCGTATCCAACATAGTGTCTATGGATATAGGGAGTATAGAAAAAACGGGATAAGGAGGATTTATGAGTTTTTTTGACAAATTAAAAAAAGGGTTAACTAAGACAAAAACAAGTTTATTAGGGAAGATAGACAGCGCTATAAGAGGGTTTTCAAAAGTGGATGAAGAATTGCTGGATGAACTGGAAGAGATATTAATATCCGCTGATGTAGGAGCAAACACGTCGGTTAAAATAATTGATATGTTAAGAGATACAATAAAACAGAATAAGCTCAAAGACCCCGCTAAAGTTCCGGAAGAATTAAAAAAACTGTTAAAGAAAATGCTAACAGAATGTGAATTTCAAAGTAAGCCGGAGGCAGTAAAACCGAATGTTATTTTAATTGTCGGAGTAAACGGGGCGGGCAAAACTACTTCCATAGGGAAAATAAGTAATCTACTTGTTAAACAAGGTAAGAAAGTGATTATTGCCGCGGGAGATACATTTAGAGCCGCAGCCGGTGAACAGCTTGAAATCTGGGCCGACCGGGCAAAAGCCGATTTCGTCAGGCAGCGTGAAGGTTCGGACCCCGCTGCGGTTATATATGATGCGATGTTAGCGGCTAAAGCAAGAAAAGCCGATTACTTGATATGTGACACTGCAGGCAGGTTGCATAATAAAAAGAATCTTATGATGGAACTTAACAAGATTTCCAGAGTTTTAAATAAAGAACTGCCTGATAGTAAAATAGAAACACTTTTGGTAATAGATGCAACAACAGGTCAAAATGCAGTTAACCAAGCCGAAGTTTTTTCACAATCTATAAATGTCGACGGTATAATTTTAACCAAATTAGATGGTACCGCCAAAGGTGGTATTATCTTTTCGATATATGACAAATTAAAGATTCCCGTAAAATATATTTGTGTAGGAGAGCAAATAGATGATCTGGAAGACTTTGATCCGGAGATGTTTGTCAATGCATTATTCGGATAAAGTAAAAGAAAGGAGAACGTATGGTTTACGATTATAAAAAGGAGATGATGAAAAGATCGACAAGAAAGAAAATAAAAGCCGCGCTAATTATTTTCTGTGTTCTTGTTGTATTGTCATTAGCTAACTATATATACCTTGAGATAGTGCAATTGGATGAAGCGGGAAACTTATCATCCATATATGTAAAAAACCTTATTTATAAAATAACTTTTTCCTCTTTGGCAGGAATAATTACATTTACATCCTTTTTAATATCAGGTATCTTTATAAAAAGAAATTTGAACGATTATTTCAAATTAAAGGATATACCAGTAAGAAAGATATATGTTTATACACCGGCAATAATTGCGGCTGTAATCACATTGATTTCAACAAAAGATATGTTTTATCAAAATGCCATGACTTATTTAAACGCTGTAAGTTTTAACGTTAAAGATCCGATATTGGGTTATGACATAGGATACTATATATTAAAAAGACCTTTTCTGATATCAATATACAATTTTATGTCAACCGTGTGGATAGCAACCATATTGTATACGGCAGGTTATTATACAGTGGTTTTCACCACGGTGTATTCTCAATTTGACTACAGACAGTTAAAAGTAAACTCAATAATATCACATAATTTAATAAACATAGCCACATATTTTTTAATAAAAACTTTCTCGTTTAAATTCCGTAAAGAGGGTTTACTTTTTGGACAAGTGGTAGAAAGTGTAGGAGCAAGCTATGTAGACGTTAAAATATGGATGCCGTATTATACTATAATTCCGTTTGTTTTATTGGCCATCACAGGAATTACTTTTTATTTTTTGAAAAAGAAAGAATATAAAAAATCCGCATATACAATCGGAGTTTTTCCTGCCATATGGGTATTGATTTCAGTAATCTCTTTTATTGTACAGGGATTGGTTGTAAAACCAAATGAAAAAGATTTTGAAAGTCCGTATTTGGTAAACAACATAAGTATGACTCGAAAAGCATACGGGTTAGACGCTATAACAATATATGAATATGAAAAAATTGAGCCTTTGACAAGAAAAATTCTGGCTGATAATCCACAAACGGTGGATAATATCAGAATAGTAGATTATGAATCCACTTTAATTTCAAATATGCAGCTGCAAAGTAACACGTTATTTTATACATTTGTAGACGGAGATATATTAAATTATAACATAAACGGTAAAGATACCGCTATCTTCTCTGCAGTCAGAGAAATAAATCATGCTCAACTACCCGATAAATCTTATATAAATACAAAATACAGGTATACACACGGGTACGGATTGGTTATGAACCCTATAAACAGAGTTAATAATCAAGGACAAATAGTATATATTTTAAATAATTTGTCACATGATTCCTTAGACGATTTTATAAAAGTGGAAAGACCTGAAGTTTACTACGGAGAGTTAACTTACGACTATGCTATTGTTAACGCTACAGGTATAAACGAAATTGATTATGACGGAAACAGGGAAACAAGATATCAAGGACAAGGCGGAATTAAATTGACATCAATAAATAGAATACTGTTTGCCGCAAAATATAACGATCTTAATCTTATTACCTCCCGTTATGCAAAAAATGCAACCTTATTACCTAATAGACAAATAATAAACAGAGCTCAAATGGCAGTACCCTTCTTACACATAGATAATGACGCTTATGTGGTACTGGATAATCAAGGACGTATGAAATGGGTGTTAGACGGCTACACTTACTCGAATCAATTTCCGTATTCACAATACAAAAGCGGATTTAATTACATTAGAAATTCTGTAAAAGTAATCATTGACGCTTATGACGGCAAAGTTGAATATTATGTCATAGACCCGGAAGATCCTATTATAAAAACATACATGAAAATATATCCCGGAATTTTCATTACGGACGATTTACCGGAATCTATCCGAGAACACATGAAATACCCGGAATTTCTATTTAAAGTACAGACTGAAGTTTTAAGAAAATATCACCTAAACGAAGAGAAAGTAGGAGACTTTTACAGTCAAAACGATTTGTGGGCAATTGCTAAATATCCTTCCGGCGGTTATTCGGGAAATGTTGTTGATATTGAACCGTATTATATAGTATCGAATTTGCCTGATACAAAAGATTTAGATCCGGAGCTGCTTTTAATGAGACCGTATACTCCGTCCAGTGAGCAAAGACATAATATGGTGTCGTGGTTGAGTGTTCGTAATAGTTATGAAAATTACGGAGAGCTTGTGTTGATAAATTTCCCCAGAAACATGAATGTTTTGGGACCGTATCAGGTTGAAGTGAAAATAAATCAGATCGACAGTGTGTCTAAGAATATGACTTTATGGAGTCAAGGCGGTTCGGATGTTTATAAAGGTAGTTTACTGGTGGTCCCTATAGGAAACAGCATTCTTTATGTAGAACCCATTTACATTAAAGCAGCCGGAAAATCAGCCACGCCTGAAGTTCGAGAGGTTGTAACGGGATATCAGTTAGGTGACGAGTTCATATACGGGGTGGGACCTAATTTTAATGCTGCAATAAACAATATGTTCAATGTTACAACAGATGGTAACGTTGTAAGTCCGGGAGATTCTAACGTTACCGATCAGGGCTTAAAAAATGAACTTTTGGAAAAATATAACGAACTAAAGAAACAATTGGAGGAATTAGGAGAACTAATAGAGAATATGTACAAGTAAGTTCTAGATTTTAAAATTATGTAGCAGTGAGGTATTTTTCAATGTATTGTGAAGCTTGTAAGAAAGATTTCGAAGAAGGCATTATTTATTGTGCCGAATGTGGAAAAAGATTGATAGATAAACAAAACATCGATATAGATAATAATACTGATGAAAGTAAAAGCATACCTAATGATACAAAAGAAGAACCGGAAAAGAATAACGAAGTCGAAGCGGATATAAAAGACGACGAAAAACCGGCCAAAAATAAAGACAACGCTCAACAGACTTTAACGTTCGTACAAGACGAATCACTTTCGGATGATACTGTGTTAATCGGGAAGGAGTTTTTAAAAGAGCAGCTATCGAAACCTTTAAGTTTTTGGTTTTATTTTATTTTACCTTTTTTGATGATAATACCTGTTTTGAACATAGTTTTAATCTTTACATGGGCTTTTGGCAGGTATGTTAACGTTAATCAAAGAAGGATAGCCTTTTCTTTGATTACATGGATAATAGTGATTATAATTACAGGTATACTTTTCGGGGAAGAAATATTTTATTTTTTATCCGATTTATACGGAACTGTGACCGGGTAATTGATTAAAAAAAGCAAACTGAGTCGGTATAGATCTCAATTACAGTTCAATTAATGATTTTTTTGCCGTTTAAAAAATATAATTATTTGATTGACAAAAAAGAAATTATACTGTACAATCTGTAAAGTAATTTAACTTTACAGATTGTTTTCAAATGGAATGTATATGAAAGATGTGGTTGGTATCGGTACTTTGATGGATTTATATGAAAATCTGTTAACCGAAAAACAAAAGAAAATATTAAATTGGTATATTAATGAAGATTACTCATTAAATGAAATCTCTGAGCTTGCGGGTATAACCAGACAGGCTGCTCACGATACTATAAAAAAATCTTTAAAATTGCTGGAAAATTTCGAAGATACCTTAGGTTTGAAAAGACATAACGAAGATATGAAAGAGCAATTGGAAAATATAAAAAGCATACTTAACCGTAACGGAATAAAAATTGTGGATGGTGAAATCGATTTATTGATTTCCGTTCTCTAGAAGGATGGTGTAACATATGGCGATTTTTGAAGGATTGTCTTCTAAATTGCAAGAAGCGGTAAGAAAATTAAAAGGCAAAGCCAGAATTACAGAAAAAGACCTTAAAGAGGTAATGCGAGAAATAAAAATGGCATTGCTTGAAGCTGATGTCAATTATAAAGTGGTTAAGGATTTTACAAATAAAATTACTGAAAAAGCTATGGGAGGAGATGTATTAGAAAGCCTGACGCCGGGACAACAAATAATAAAGATCGTTAATGAAGAATTAATCGAACTTTTAGGCGGTGGTGTATCTAAGATAGTGTATTCGTCAAAACCTCCTTCAATATATATGCTGGTAGGTCTTCAAGGTGCGGGTAAAACAACCGCATGTGGTAAGATTGCAAACTTGCTGAGGAAAGATAATAAAAAGCCCTTATTGGTAGCGTGTGATATATACAGACCTGCAGCCATAAAACAGCTACAAGTCATAGGAAAGCAATTGGATATTGAAGTGTATGCGGAAGAAGAAACAAAAAATGCTGTTAAAATTGCAGATAATGCCGTTTCATATGCAATTAAGAAAGGTTATGATACTGTTTTAATAGATACTGCCGGTAGATTGCATATAAACGAAGAATTGATGAAAGAATTAAAAGATATAAAATCAAAGGTTAAACCTCATGAAGTACTTTTGACGGTTGATTCAATGACAGGACAGGATGCGGTTAACGTGGCAAAATCATTTAGTGAATTAGTCGGTATTGATGGTGTCATTCTTACTAAGCTTGACGGTGATACAAGAGGCGGTGCCGCGTTAACGGTAAAAACAATAACGGGTAAACCTATAAAATTCGCATCAATGGGAGAAAAGTTAAACGATATAGAACCTTTCTATCCGGACAGGATGGCATCACGTATACTTGGAATGGGAGACGTTTTAAGTTTAATAGAAAAAGCCCAGGAAAACTTTGATGAAAAAAAAGCTATTGAGCTTGAAAAGAAGATCAGAGCGAAAGGGTTTGATTTGAACGATTTTTTAGACCAGATGGAAGAAATGCAAAAGATGGGTCCTTTGGATGAATTACTGGGTATGATACCGGGTGTAGACGGTAAAGCCCTAAAAGGAATGAGTGTGGATGAAAATAAAATAAAACGTATAAAGGCCATTATACGATCCATGACTATGAAAGAAAGAATCAATCCCGGCATAATAGATGCTTCCAGAAAAAAGAGGATCGCTGCCGGAAGCGGAACAGGGGTTCCGGATGTAAACAGACTTTTGAAGGATTTTGAACAAATTAATAAAATGATGAAATCTTTTAATAAAAAAGGTAAAAAAGGGTTTAAAGGCATGAAAAACATGCAGTTTCCCTTTTAACATATGACACTTAAATGAAGGAGGTGTATTCGAATGTCAGTTAAAATAAGATTAAAGAGGATAGGTGCCAAAAAAAATCCCTTTTACAGGATAGTGGTTGCCGATTCAAGAAATGCTAGGGATGGTAAAGTTATAGATGAAATAGGTTCTTACAATCCTAAGACGGTTGATAATTCCATATTAGTAGATAAAGATAAAGCTGCAAAATGGATCCAAAACGGAGCTCAACCTACGGACACGGTTAGAGGTTTATTCAAAATTGCAGGTATTATAAAAGAACAATCTGCTGAAGTCGTATCGGAACCGGGTGAATAATTTTTGAAATATCATATAAAACGAATAGTTATTTTATATTATTCACATATTAGAGAGTGTAGATAAAAATAACAACCGGAGGTAATTACATTATGAAAGAGTTGCTGGAAACGATAGCAAAAGCACTGGTAGATTATCCTGAGCAAGTATCCGTTAACGAGGTTGTCGGAGAGAAATCCACAATTTTAGAATTAAGGGTTACTGAAGAAGATATGGGAAAAGTTATAGGGAAACAAGGTAGAATAGCTAAAGCAATCAGAACGGTGGTAAAAGCCGCTGCGGTTAAAGATAATAAAAGAGTTGTGGTTGAGATCATACAATAATTTTATAGTAAAGGTAATAATTCCTTGATCTTAATATTACTTCACATATATAACCGTATACCCGGTTTATTAAAAGGCGGAAGGCTTCTACCTTCCGCCTTTGTTTTACAAAATAGGATATATTTTTAAAACTTGATTTTAAAAATGTACACCGGCCTGAGGACGCTCGATACTGCCACAGGTCTTATTAAATAGGAACATTTTTAAATTTTATTTTAAAAAGGTACGCCTTTACGGGTATGATCGATACATACCTTACTATTCTTTGAGAAACGTTACGACTAATTGCTGTGAGTAACAGGCCAAAAAGTATTGGTTCGACACCCTGAAGTTTATAATTAGGTTATAATGTTCGGCAAGCAATAAAATTTGCTTAAAGACGGTTATTATGTGTATAATGATTATTGAACGTTTATGCAGGTATGGTATAATTAACATAAATTTTAACATGATAAGGCAGTAAAATGATAGAATATATTAGGATTGGGAATATAATAGATGCTCACGGTATAAAAGGTGAAGTAAAAATTTACCCTATTACAGATAATAATGAAAGGTTTTTAGAACTCAACTATGTATGGGTTGGTGAAGACGAAACCGATTTGAACAAATTTAATATAGATAGTGTGCGTATTTACAACGGATATCCGTTGATAAAGTTTCAAGAAGTTGAATCTAGAAATCAAGCCGAGGCTCTGAGGAAATTCGGTTTATTCGTAGATAGAAGCAATACTGTGAAGCTTCCGGAGGGAAGATACTTAATTTGTGATTTGATTGGGATGCAGGTTTATGAAAACGCTGTTTTAATTGGTGTTTTGGAAGATGTAATGCAAACCGGAGCTAATGATGTATACGTAGTAAAAGAAATCGATGGAAAAGAATTACTGCTTCCTGTAATAAAACAATGTATATTAAATGTCGATATAAGTAAACGAAGGATAGATGTTTGTGTAATGGAAGGATTAAGAGATGATCCGATTTGATGTAATGACTATATTCCCGGAATATTTCGATATATTAAAGCTAAGTGTAATAGGAAGAGCGCTAAACAAAGAACTTATTGATGTAAAATTACACGATATAAGAGAAAATTCCGTTAATAAGCATAAAAAAACAGACGATTACCCCTACGGAGGAGGACAAGGTATGGTTATGACCGTTCAACCGGTGTATGATACATATCTAAAAATCAAAAGTAGTCAGACTCCTACGGAAAAAAGTATACTGGTATATATGTCCCCTAAGGGGGAGGTTTTAAATCAAAATATTGCTAAAGAACTTTCTTTATATGATCGTGTATGTGTATTGTGTGGTCATTATGAAGGCCTTGATCAAAGAGTTATTGATGAGATAGTCGACAAAGAAGTTTCTATAGGTGATTATGTTTTAACCGGCGGTGAAATTCCGGCTCTTGTTTTAATAGATGCGGTAAGCCGTTTAATACCCGGTGTTTTATCGGATGAAGAAGGATATATAAACGAATCTCATTATGAAGGACTTTTGGAATATCCACAATATACCCGTCCGGAGATAATTTTAAACAGAAAAGTTCCCGAAGTCCTTTTATCCGGACATCATGAAAATATAAAACGATGGAGATATTTTAGAAGTTTGATGATTACCGAAAAGAACAGACCGGATATGTTTTCCCGCTTGGAGCTTCCGGAATCGGTATTGAGGGAATATCTTAAATTCAAACAAGATAACGGGTAGAAGATTTATGAAAAGCCGACCGAGCAAATACCCACAGGGGGGTTGCAAATGAGTGAATACGAAAAAATACTGCTTGCAAAAGCAAGAAAAGGTGATGTAGATGCTTTTGAAATGTTGATAAAAGGACATGAGAAAAAAGCTTTCAACATTGCGTACAGATTTTTAAAGAATCCTGAAGATGCGGAAGATATTACTCAGGAGGCTTTTATACGTGCTTTTAACAATATAAAGAAATTCAAAGGACAATCTTCATTCTCTACATGGTTATATAGAATTATAACAAATACCTGTATCGATTTTGTCAGAACAAGGCAAAATAAATTGACAGAATCAATCGACAAGTCCGTTCAATACAACGGAGATGAAATGGAATTGCAAATTCCAACCGATAAGAATAATCCGGAAACAATTTTAGAGCAAAATGAGATAACCGGTTTAATGCAAAAAATGCTGAATAAATTACCTGATGATCAAAAATTAGCTTTAATTTTGAGGGATATCCAAGGATTCTCATATGATGAGATTTCACAAATAACCGATGTAAGTTTAGGAACGGTTAAATCGAGAATAAACCGTGCAAGATTGGCATTAAAAGAATTGATTTTAGAAAAAGGGGAACTTTTCGATGAATATATCGTCAAATAAATATATAAAACGGAAAGGAGGTATGAAGGTTAATGAAGTGTAAAGAATTTGAACTAAAAGTTTTCGATTATATTGACGGAACATTAAATCAAAAACAAATTGATGCTTTTGAGACTCATGCAGATACATGTGAGCAATGTAAAAAAGTATTAAATGATTTAAGAAAAACCGTCGGCTTATTGAATACTGTTCGTAATATTGACCTTCCTCCGTCGTTCCATGAGAATTTGAAAAAATCTTTGCATGATCTTAATAAACCGGAGTCGGACAGAAATGTAACAGTAGAAGAAATACAAGATGTAGAACAGAAAATAGTGGAATTTAAGCACAAAGAAAAAACAAAAAAACCGGTAGGACGTAGAATCGTACAAACGGTGGCTACCATGGCCGCTTGTGTTCTCATCGTCTTCGGAGTGATTGTAAGTGGTGATCGACTGCTTCAAAATCATTTTACAAAAAACATGGAAGATACCGGCGAGATGCTTTCAATTAAAAGTCTCGAAGACAAAGGGGATGTTCCTGATTATGCGGGAGGGATAAAAGGTGAAACTAAAGTTGAAACTGAAGGTGAACAGAAAACACCGGAAGACAGGATATCTTTAATGGCAAACTTGGAGCGGGGAAGCGACGAAAGTTTCTATTTTCAAAAATGTTATAAGATTAATGTTATCACTGAAAAACAACCTGAAACCACAAAAGAGATAAAGGATCTTGTAATCAAATACAACGGTAAATATGAACAGGAGAATTACTCTACAGCCAATGACGGCGATGTGTACCTGATATTTTCTGTACCTGCAAATTCTTATTCGGCTCTTTTAGAGGATATTTGGGCGTTAAAGAACAACGGGCTTATACAAGGTTTTATAGAAAATGAAGTTTCTGTGATAAATTATGAATATGATATTAAACTAATAGAAAATAGGATCGAAGAATTAAAAGACAATTTAGAAGAACTAAATGAAAAACAAAGTGAAAAAAGCGAATTAATTAAAGAGAAAGAAGAAGAATTAATTGCTTTGAACCTGAAACTGGAAGATATAACCGTTGAACTGCAATATACAAATGTAACATTTGAAATCAGCGGACAATAAAACACATAGATATAGGGCATAGTG
>CAZJOD010000053.1:0-21034 GCA_964547525.1 uncultured Clostridiaceae bacterium | reverse complement strand
ATCTCCCGAACAGGCTCGCGGGGGTTATGTTAGTGCTAAATCCGATTTATATTCTCTAGGAGTGGTTTTATATCAGATGGTTACGGGGGTGCTGCCGTTTACCGGAGAATCACCTGTATCCGTTGCATTGGGACACATTCAAAAAGAATTAGTACCGCCTATTATACACAATAAAAAGATATCTCCCATATTAAATGATATTATAATAAGAGCCATGCAAAAGTCGGAAGTTGACAGATACGACTCTGCAACTCACATGATGGACGAGCTTGTGTCGAGAATGAATGTTGTTTTACCGGGTCCTGTAATGGCGGCAAAAAACGATCAACCGAAAATTGACGAATCGAAAATAAATCGTTTAAATGTTGAAACTGACGAATACGAGGAAGTAGCGGCTATTAGGAAAGAAAAACGTAAGAATAGAACCGCAGTTTGGGCGGCGATTTTTGTTTCGGCTATCCTTATTGGTGTAATGGGTATATTAACTTTTAATCTTATACCCACACTTATTCCTGAACCGGCTTATTATGTTGTGGAAGATTATGCAGGGTTGGACTATAACTATGTCAAAAACCTTTTAGAAGGTAACAGTCAGGTGGAAATAGTTGTAGAAACCTCATTTGTGTATAGTGAAACGGTTCAGGAAGGAATTATCATATCTCAAAGCGTTGATAAAGAAATTGTTTTTAAAGAAGGAATGCCTAATAAGATAAAACTTACTGTAAGCAACGGACCGAGATTGATTGAAATACCGAATTATAAAAATAATCAGGCCAGAATAGCTGAAATGGATTTAAAAAGCTTGGGATTTGAAGTAGAAGTGGTGGAAATAAACAGCAACGTTCCGGCAGGATATGTAATCCGTACCGATCCTGACGGAGGTATAAGTATTAAACCTAATGATAAAGTCAAACTATACAAAAGTCTTGGCCCGGAATTTGTAAAGGTTGAAGTACCGAATCTGTTAGACCTGACACTGACTCAAGCGAGGAAAGTATTGGAAGAAAACAACCTTAAGATGGGTAATATAAGACCGGCAGGTCAGACAAGTTTGGTTGCAAAGATAATAAAGCAATCACCGCAACCGGGTATAATGGTAAATGAAAACAGTGAAGTAGACTTGGAGTTTGAAGTTATAACACAACAAGAGCCTATTGTAGAACAACCGAAAGATATTTTTTATACTTATCAATTTATACCGGATAATCTACATGAATATACCGAACCAATAAAAGTTTTAGTTGAAGCTAAACCGAGTAATACCGGCAAAGCTGTTACTATGTATAATAAAAATTTAAATAAAAATGAATTTCCTGTAGTACTCGATGTACCGGTTCCCGCTAACGGGACAACAGAAATTATGGTACTTGTTAATAATAAATTCTATTTACAATTGGTCTTTGATTACAAAGCCATAACTTCATCAGGTTCTCTAGATCAAGGTGGGGACTCAAATGAAGATGACTCGATAAATGTGGAGGATGACTCGGATGAAACATCGGTTGAGAATTCGGATGAAAACTCCGATGAAGCTTCAGAAGATAATCAAGAGGGTGAAACCGATGAAAACGACTAAACCGGTAACGGTAAAAAACTTGAACGTAAACAAATAGGATAAGGAGGTTTTCTGATTGCCAAAAGGAATTATCTTAAAGGGAGTGGGCGGAACATATACTGTATTCTGCAACGGTGACAATTACGATTGTAAGCCCAGGGGATTGTTCAGAAAATTAGGTGTAACACCTCTTCCGGGAGATGATGTACTTTTTGATACGGGTAAAGAAAATGAAGGATATATTACAGAGATATTACCTAGAGATAATGTCCTTATAAGACCTGCAGTTGCTAATGTTGATATAATGGTTATAGTAGTGGCGTTATCTTCACCCGAACCGGACTTTCTGCTAGTTGATAAGATATCAACGGCATGTTTTATACAAAGCATCGAACCTGTTATTTGTGCTAATAAATCCGACGGTACAAAAGATGAATATATGACAAAAATTATTAACAATTACCGGCCTACCGGTATAAAGACTTTTTTTACATCGGCTCTAAATAATACCGGTATTGATGAAATGGTCGCATATTTTACTCAAAAGACAGTAGTTTTTGCCGGTCAATCGGGTACCGGAAAATCAACATTGATCAACACAATTATCGGTAAAGAAGTTATGGAAACAGGAAAGATAAGTGTTAAGATAGAACGTGGTAAACATACCACAAGGCATACCAATTTCATTTTAACCAAAGACGGTGCCTTTATTGCGGATACACCCGGGTTCAGTAATATTGAACCTCATGATATTGATGAAAAGGAATTGCAATATTATTATCCCGAATTTGATCGATATATGGGAAGATGTAAATATCAAGGTTGTATTCATATAAACGAACCGGACTGTAAAATAAAACAGGCTGTGGAAGACGGTTTAATAGGAGCCGGCCGATATGAAAATTATATTAGAATTTATAATAGATTAATTGAAAACAATAAGCAAAAGCGAGGGTATTAAAATGATAAAAATCGCTCCTTCCATATTATCATCGGATTTTTCAGACCTTGGTAACGAATTGCGCAAAGTGGAAGCTGCAGGTGCCGACTATATTCATATTGATGTAATGGACGGCCACTATGTTCCTAACATAACCATAGGCCCGCCTGTAATTAAGTGTTTGCGAAGAATAACAAACATACCTTTCGATGTTCATTTGATGATAGAAAATGCCGACAATTACATAGACGAATTTGTAAAAGCCGGTGCTGACATAATAACCGTTCATGCCGAAGCGTGTAAACATTTACATCGAACTTTACAAAAAATTAAAGAAGCCGGTGTTAAAACCGGTGTCTCGTTAAATCCTGCCACATCGTTATCAGTCCTTGATTTTGTTTTAAGCGACGTTGATATGGTATTATTAATGACTGTAAACCCGGGTTTCGGAGGACAAAAATACATTAAATCCTGTACTCCGAAGATTGAATCTTTGAAAAAAATGATTATAGATGCAGGATTGAGTATAGATTTGGAAGTAGACGGCGGTATAGGGCCGGAGAATATCTATGAAGTAACCAAAGCAGGTGCGAATGTAATAGTTGCCGGGTCTTCATTATTCAAACACAAAGATTTAGGTCCTGCGGTAAAAGCACTAAGGGATGGTGCTTTTATTTGACAAAGTGTGTAATTTTTCTTGCCGGAGAGATTTATGACTATACTTATATGAAAAAATACGTTACCGATGCAGATATGATCATATGTGCGGACGGAGGAACAACACATGCTAAAAGGATGGGTATCGAACCGGATATTATTTTAGGGGACATGGATTCTATCGATCCTACCATTTTAGAAAGCTATAGAAATACTTCGGTAGAAATACTTGAATTCAATATCGACAAAGATAAAACAGACTCTCATTTGGCCATAGGCCTGGCTTTGGAAAGAAAATATGACGATATAGTTATTATAGGTGCCATAGGAACATTACCCGATCACTCGGTTACAAATATAATGCTATTGGAGTATATTATGAAGGCTAAAGCATATGGGCGAATAATAACTGAAAACAGTGAAATGACCGTGTCCGACGGCAAGCTTGAGATTACCGCCGACGATTTTGACAGAATATCCCTCATACCTTTGTCGGATGAAGTAACCGGTATAACAACAATCGGATTAAAATTTTCTTTATGTAACGATACCTTATATCGTACAGGTTCGAGGGGAACAAGTAATAGTTTTATCTCGGATAAAGCAAAAATAGAATTTGATCAAGGTGTTCTATTGGTTATTAAGGCGAGATGTGAAAAAACATAGTGAGATTTATATAAAGAATTAAAAAGCATATTTTTGATAAATCTCAAACAAAAGCTTTGAAAATATATATTATTTACTGCAATTAAGTAAAGTTTTGGCAGTAAAACGACACTTGAATTTGTTATTGTTTAGCATAAGGTTTTAAAAATCGTCTAAAGGCGGATAAATGCTTTAAAGAAGGTTATTACATAAAGAAAGCGACAAATTATATGAATCCTGAATTGGTAAAAATAACAGAGAAAATTCTAAAAATTATTTTAATTAGTGCAGTTTGTTTCACAATATTACATTTTGTAATAAAAAGTTTGTTATATTGGGAGAAACGTTTTATGAACAAAATACTGGACCGTATAGAGTATTCAAATGAATTTGCCGTCGCTTACGCCCATGTTAACGATTTAATATATATACGTGAACGTGTAGTTAATCGAAACACACTTCCGGTACCTAATATAATGGTGGACTTCAGTACACCTTCCACATTACAATTTCCGGATACAAAAACATCTTTGGTAAATTTGTCAAGGGTGATATCGGGTATTTTTTCTTTAGAGCAAAACCAAAGAATTACAAGAAATCGTAAAGTCATATGTACATCAAGAGGATTTTATCATATAAAAGCCGCATCTTTATCAATAAGAGGTTTTTTTTCCGGATCGTTGTTTTCCCGGGCGGTAGATATAAACTCTAAGTTATGGGTATATCCTGAGTTTATTGATATGAGAACATTCTTCAAGTTTAATTCAAGTCCTATGGGTGAGATATTAGTAAGGCGCTGGATAATGGAGGACCCGTTTTTGTATTCCGGTGTAAGGGCATATCAGCCGGGAGATGCGTTCAAAAAGATACATTGGGGTTTGACTGCAAGAAATATGGAGATTATGGTAAGGCAGAACGATTACACTTCGGAAATGAAGCTTTGTATTGCTTTGAACATACAACCTTCACCGAAACTTTTTAATAATGTTATTGATAAAAAGATAGCCGAAACCGGGATTAAAGTCGCTGCAACATTAGTAGATCAAGCTACTCAAGTTAACGCTCCGGTGTGCTTTTTATGTAATTCTATAAGAAGAGAAAGTAGGAATGAAATTGAAATAATAGATTATGGAAAAGGTAAAAAACACTTTTCTCATATTATGGAAAACATGGCGCAACTACTTATAAATAACAGTAGAACATTAATGGAATTAATCGAATACGCGTATGCCAATATTAATGATAGCGAAATAGTTTTTATAACTCATTATGTGAGTTATGATGCTTTAATAGCTGCAGGAAGATTGACAGGAAAAGGAAACAAGATACAATTTATAATTATGGATAAAGAAGGAAAATACAGTGAAGTGACTAAAGGATTTGACGCTTTATACCTTTTACCCGAAAAATTAAGCGTATAAACCGGTGAAACATTAGGTGAAATTACTAAAATGTATATATATTTAGACTTTGTGTATCTTTGTTTATGTGACAAAATGGTAATTGTACGGGATTTATATGTAAAACGTTGTAAAAGGAATGTGAGAATATGACTGAACGATTTACAAAACATAATAAAATCAAAAAAAATATTATAGTTATTAAATTTAATAATTATGCAATTATTGTAATGATGATTTTCTGCGGCTTATATCCATTTTTACTTGCCATGACAAGATTAACAAGGGTTGATACCGGAAAGCCTTCCTACCTAATGCCGATTTTTTTATTTTTATGTGCGCGCATTTTAACGTATTTGGATGATAATGACATCAATGATAAATATACTATCAAAGTAGGAAAAATAAAATTGCCTATAAAATATGTATCAATACCCATCCCTTTTATATTTATGTTAATTAATTTTAATTCGTATATGTTAAAAAGCCCATGGATTTTTATTGTAGACTTAATGTTGTTCAGCCTATTTTATTTTATCAGTCTCATTTCAAAGAAAACTGCTACAAAAATGTTGAAAATAGGTAACTTTTTTGTAGGTCTTATCATAGCCTGTATAGGGTTTTATTTATCATTTTTAATGTCCTCGGATTTCGCTATAGCAATTAGTTTTGCATGTATCTTTATATATTGTATAGGATTGCTTATGATAAGTGTGGGGCAAATTAGTATTAACACCTCGGCTATCAAAGAAATGGTTGAGAAATTTCTAAATTTTATAAAGCATATATTGCGCACTATAACTACTATTGTCTCTCCTAAGAAAAATTTTATCAGGATAATGAATATAATTACTAAAAAGAACCAACAGAAAAATCTGGCATACGATGATATATTAGAGGATGTAGGTGAAAATCATAAAATAGAATATTTGGACGATGAACATCCTAAATATTATTTTAAAAATATAAAGAAGATAATAAACTTGATATTTAAAATAAGGTATTGTTACGCATATGTATTATATAATATGAATGACAGCGGTATTGAAACGGATAAATCCGAGACCGTAACACAATTAAAAGAACGTATTGTTAATGAATACGATGAAACCGAGGAGGGCAATCAATTAGGCTCTATTTTTTGTAATTTGACAGATACATACGAAATAGCACGATACGCTGAAAGGCTTCCTGACCCTGCAAACTATGAAAATATAGAGAACGACGTGAAAAACACCGTAAGGTTATGTAAATCAATTTTAAGAAACAAAGGTAAAAAATTAAAAAAATAAATAGCTGAAAAATAAAAAAGCAGCTGTATTGTGAGGATATATCATGGATAGTAATTTTTTTAGCCTTTTGTATGTAAATCAAAAAAGTAAAGATAGCGAAGTTGTTTTATGTAATGATGTTTTAGACAACATTGGTATCGAGGATGTTAAAATGATATTTAAGAATACCTTGAGGTATTCTGACCGGCAAAAAAAACAACTGAACAAAATGTTAACCGATAAAGATGCTATTGTATACAGACAAGAAATTCTTACGGATATGTTGAATATACAAGAATTACGACATGATATCGATAAAATATTACCTAAAATTAATAATATAATATGTGAAAAATCTGAATACTCCTCCCGTAACCATGACCCGGTACGTGACATATTATGGAAAATAGAAATTTTCAAACAGTTCTCTGATTGTGTAGAAGACCTTTGGGTTATTCTTAATAAGCATAAAGCTAACTACAAATCAAAAGGTTTAATATTATTACTAGAACGGTTATCTTCAATAAAAGAAAAATCATATTATTGTGCGGCAAAGACCCTCCTTCCAAAAATAATTAATAAGATCGATGAAATGGGAACATTTACACTGGATGTTCATTTTAATATTGATTATATACCTATGCTCACAGCTATTTCCAAATCTAAAAATAAATATGAGGATATTTTTACTATAGCCGAAGCTCTGTTTGGTACTAAAGATTACAAAGATCGGCAATCTTATTCGATATTAAGTCATTCGGTTCCGGGAATCAAGCATTTATATGATCAGACTTTTAAAAATGATTGTAATAACCTTATTAAAGAAGCCAATCCGATAATTAACGCTTATTCGGACCCGGACATAACATTTTTATGTAATTTGGATTATGAATTCGATTTTTATTTATCCGCTGTGCAATTTTATAATTTTTGGGTTGAGACAGATCTTCCAATGTGCCTACCTGCTATTTTAGAGCATAAAGAAAACAAGTGTTTGGCAAAAGATGTATTTGATATGGGATTGGCAATAAAGATAATTAATAGTAAAGGAGATGTGAGAAATTTAATTGTCAATGATGTAGAGTTTGATGATAAATCAAGAATTTATATATTAACCGGTGCGAATCGTGGGGGTAAAACCACCTATGTCAGAAGTATTGGTATTTTATATATTCTGTTTCAAAACGGATTGTATATTCCAGGCAGCTATGCGCAAATAAGCCCGGTACATAATATTTTCACACACTTTCCGAAAGAAGAAGCTAAAATATTCGGTAAAGGTCACTTGGGAGAGGAACTTAGCGAGTTAAAAAAGATATTATATGAAGCTCAAGAAGGTGATTTGATTTTATTAAACGAATCGTTGTCAAGTACGGGAATGACAGACGGCTTGGTTATTTGTACAGACTATATTAAGGTATTGTCAGAATTGGGAGTCAAGTGTGTTTTCGCCACTCATATACATCCGTTGGCTAATATATGCAAAAATTTAAACTCGGAGAATTCAGTCCTTAGTCGTATAGATTCATTAGTTACAGTAGTTAATGATGTTATAGAAAACGGAGAAAAAAAACAGAAAAGGACATATAAAATAGAAAGGCGTATGGCGGACGGGGAAAGTTATGCCGATGAAATAGCAAAACAATACGGATTATCATACTTACAAATTATTCGCGGTCGAAAACCGGTTTTTGATACTGTTTTAAGCAAAAAGAACTTCAGTCTTCTTTATAAAGAAACATATATTGAAACGAAACTTGACGATAAAACCTGTCGTGACATCGGTCTTGACAAACTAAGCGATCTGGTTAACGATATTAACCCTAATTATCGTTCTTTATTACAGCGTCTGAAAAAAATACCGACAGACCATGAGAATATATTATACAGGCAAGAGATATTTAATGAAGTAATATCATGCAAAAACTTTGTGGATTCCTTAGAAGGTTTTATTGATGATGCGGCCGAATTGGAAAAAAAAATTAGTGATAAATATAATGATCTACCGGATCATAGACGTAGATTACGATGGAAGCTGTATACTTTACAGCAATATAAAAAGTGTGTCGAAGCTTTATATAAAATATTGGGTCAAAAAGAATTAAAATCCGGAGGCTTCCAAAAACTTTTCGAGGTAATAAATGAAGTTAGAAACTGTAATGAATATGCTGTAATTAATAATATGATACCCAATTTGATAAAAGAAATTGGCAGAATGAAGAATATAAAAATCGGAATGAAATTTAATTTAAAGCTCCAACCGGATAAAGTAAAATTGTGTAACATAGGACATTTTCAACTACCGGATAAAGCATCACAAAATACTAATACAGACACTGAAACTGTTAGAGTTATAACTGCAGGGGAGCAAAAACAGGTTGGTAAGGTAAAACGTTTCTTTCAACGTATATATAGTGTAGTATTTGAAGAGCGTTGGATAACAATGGCACTGGCACCTAAAACAACAAAAAGAAATCCGGACATCATGATTATGAATGATATTCAACGCTATGTTGACGAATGTTTAAACAGATTAGCCGAGGGAATGGATACATATATTTCCGAGCATAGCAGGTATATAATTAATATTGCTTCGGAATTGGATTTTTACACAACCGGATATCGGCTGGTCAATAACCTTATAAAGCTTGGAATTCCTATGTGCAAACCGATCATCTCAAAATATACATGTATAAAAGGATTATGTGACATTACAACCGGGTTGCTTTTATATAATGATGATAAAATAAACAAATTGGTGACCAACACTATTGACTTTTCTTATAATAAAAATATTTTTATCGTTACCGGTCCTAATCAAGGAGGTAAGACAACTTTTTTAAGGGCCCTAGGTGTTGCGCAGATCTTTTTCCAAGGTGGATTATATGTTCCTGCAGAACAAGCTGAAATGGTTCCTATATGTAATTTATATACGCATTTTTTAAAAAATGAAAAAAGATTATTGGGAGAAGGGCGTTTAGACGAAGAATTGAAGGAATTATCCGGTATTTTATATAGTATAACTGAAAACGATATGCTGCTCATGAACGAATCAATCTCTTGTACCACAGCTTATGACGGGTACATAATAGCAAAAAACATAGTTAAAGCTTTAAGGGATATTGGAACCAAAACGGTATATTCAACACATTTGCACGAACTTGCTGATGCGGTTGATCAAATTAATAACGAAAACGTCGGAAAAAGTCGAATAGTTTCACTAAGGGCGGAAGTCGAGGAAGCTGAAGGAGGCGGATTTATCCGTACATATAGGATAAGTGAAGGAAAAAGTGACGGTAGAAGTTTTGCCGGGGATATCGCACTACAACAAGGTATGACCTATGATCTTATGAATCAAATATTAACAAATAGGAAAGTTGAAAAATAAACAGGAGGAGCCGATCCTATGAGCACTAAAAGGGTTTGTTTTATTTTAATAAAAATTATTAGTATTATAGTTTTTATATTTCTACTGTTTTTCAAACCTTTAGTTTGTATTGCGTTTATATATGTATATGTGCTTGTATATCTGTTCTATAAATATGTATACAATAAACAAAATCGTAACTATTAGTGACTCATAGGGTGAACAGTTAACAGTTATATAACAAATAAAATCATATGTAAAAAGGACATAAATATTATGAATGATAAATATCTGGAAGAGATTAAAGTTTTAACCGAACACTTGCATAAAGATTACCAAAATGCTTTGCATGATTATTATTTTGAATATATTGAAAATAAAAGAGGAGAAGGTCTCGGCAAAAACGATATATTAAAAGGTATGGCGGATCCTTCTGTAATAGCCGAGAGATGGGATACATATGTAAAATTAAATAATATAAAAGGGCAAAAAAATTTAAAAGAAGCAAAGCATTTGATAAAAAAAGTAAAGATAATTGTCGGTCCGGTATTTATAGCAACATTATGCGTTTTACTCACGATATGCAGTCCGGTATTAGGTACTTTCATAGTTGTTACCATAAAACTGAATTATCCGGAACTGATATTCATTTTATTAATAGCAATATTTATACTGTTGTTTAGTATAAGCATAAAATTCATAATAAGATCAAAAAAATTTTTTTTAAATGATATGATTGAATATTTAATTGCAAGGTATAACTTACATGATTTTAATAAGTAAGAATCTTATACCCTTTGTCACAAACATGTTTTTTACGATAAAAATTTATACTTGACTGAAGTGCCGGTGTGATGTCATGTCTTCGGTTGAATTGAATGACCGATAATATACGTAAATTAACGAAATAATTAAAAAAATAACGTAAAATTAAAAAAGCTAGTTATTTTATTATTTTATACATTCATAGTAATTATAGATATATTCAAAAGTATACAGTTTTTATTATCTTTCACATAAAATAAGGTGTATAAGTAGTCGGTTATTACGTGAAACTAAAACAAATTTAAAAATTAATTGACAATATTTTTTTTATGGTATATTATTAACTCGTAAATCAGTTAAAAAATGTCGGTATTCTGTGAAACGGGAGGACGTAAACTTATACAGTGTACTAATAATTTAAGGATTATACAATGTTTATATTTTTTTACAATAAAATATAAGATATATTTGAGGAAATTACAGATAAATATATGACTTTAAAATTTAAATATATAAGCTACTTAATCATTAATACGGGCAATCCATTCATCACCTTCCGCAGGAGATATTTAATATCACTACTAAATTTCTCAAACCGGTTTATATAAACGTACTGCCGCAAGCGGAAGGTGACTTTTTTTGGCAATATATTATGCGAGGTTATAAATAGTATTTTATATCAAAATAAAAACGGGGATATATAATTCCCGTTTTTTATTTCTAGAAGCAGTTGTGCTTCGGTTATTTTTACATACAAAGAGTATGTTCTTTTATAATGTTAATAGCTTTATATCGACTCAGCAAAACTAATTCTTATTTAAACACTTCCTGTGACAGTTTTTTGAATGCCGGTATTGAACGTTCCAACATATCATATTCCACGCAATAAATCATTCTAAAATATCCCGGGCACCCGAACCCCGACCCGGGAACCAAAATCAAGTTATACTTTTGTGCCGTTTTGACGAAAGCCAAATCATCCGATGTAGGAGTTTTAGGGAAGAGATAAAAGGCACCTTCGGGTTTTATACATTCAAAGCCGAAATCGGTCAAAGCGTTATAAATAAGGTCACGTCTTTTTTGGTAGTATTCTACGTCTATTGTTTGTTCTATAGAATTGATAACAATATGTTGTCCTATGGCAGGCGCATTAACATAACCTAGTGTTCTGTTACAAAATATAAATGCGTCTATTAAAACCGATATGTTTTCAATGGACGGAGATGCAGCGATGTAACCTATTCGTTCTCCCGGAACTGCAAGTGATTTACTGAAGGAATTAACCGAAATTGCATTTTTAAAATAATTAAATACACAAGGTACTTTTTTATTATCATAAACAATATTCACATATGGTTCGTCTGCTATGATATAAATTTCGGTTCCGTATTTTTTCTCAGCGGCAGTTATTACAGTGTTAAGGTCTTTAAGTATATCTTCATTATAAATGACACCCGTGGGATTGTTTGGAGAATTATACATAACAGCTTTGGTTTTTTCATTAATCAATGACTCTAATTTTGACAAGTCGGGTAAAAATGTTTTACTATCGGTATCACATACTACAATCTTACCACCGTGGTTATCCACGTAAAATCCGTATTCTACAAAATACGGAGAAAATACAACAACCTCTTCGCCGGGATTTAATAGCGACTTAAAAACTACATTCAAAGCGCCACCGGCGCCACATGTCATAATAACATTGGAGGTGGGTATTGGGTTATTCGAATTCTTGGACAGACTTTTTGCAACAGCCTCTCTTGCACCCGGATAACCTGCATTACTCATATATCTGAAATAACCCTCGTTTTGTGAATTTCCCAACTTTATCAAAGTGTCTTTTACAGCTGGAGGGGGCTCTATTACAGGATTTCCCAAACTAAAATCAAATACATTTTCAGGGCCGTATTTGGCTTTTAATTTTTCTCCTTCTTCGAACATTGCCCTGATGAACGAAGAGCGAGTTAAATTTTCTACTATTTTTTTTGAAAACATATATTCACCACATAATGCATACGGTAATGCATCTACCTTTCATTTAAGTTAACATTTACATATTTTACGATATAGTTTACCCTAAAATAAGCAAATAAGCAAATTGTATTCTAGATTTCACAGCAAAAACTAAGTGTAAGAACACAAAGAAGTTCAAAGAAAGTAAAATGATAATAATTATATTATTCGTTATGTATTGAAAGCCGGGTAAAAAACCGGTAAAATTTAATAGTTGATTTCACTGCAATAAAATAAAGTTCTTAAAGTAGAATCAATAATTGTTTATAATATCATGGTTGTATTATAAATTTTTGATATATGATATATCTTAATATGAATTAACATAATGCATAGTTATTGAAATTTAATAACAATTATATGATAATTTAATAATGGGATAAAACGATAAATACTTTGTAATTTCGAATCGTCAAAGTATCTCATTGAATAACACAAATCAAAGGGGGTATGACAGTGATAAGCATTAAAGAACAAATGAAGTTACTAGAACAAAATAAAGTTGTCAACTGGCATGAGCATGTTAGAGGCGACAGCCGAGAGCAACTGGATGTCGAACAATGTGACCTGTTGGTAGAATCCGCTAAAAAAACACATATGGATGTATTAGTGTGCTCAAGGCCTATATCCGGTGCAGGTGCGGAACCCGGAATAATTAAAGCCAAGAATGATACTGTGGCCGCTGCAATGAGAAGGCATCCCGGTGTGATTAAAGGATTGGCTTTTGTAAATCCCGGTTATGTAAAAGAAGCGTTAGCCGAGATAGACCGTTGTGTTAACGATTTGGGTATGATTGGCATAAAATTATATAATCAATACTTTATTTCCGATCCGGTACTTCGTCCTGTCATTGAAAAATGTATAGAGCTTGATATACCTATTTTGGAACATGCAGGGAAGCTTAATTTGGTACCAAGCCCACAACCTACAATATCCGACGGAACACATTTTGCAAAGGTGGCAAAAGAGTATCCGGAAGCGGTTATAATTCAGGCCCATATAGGAGGAGGGGGAGATTGGCAATGGTCTTTAAAAGCTATAGCCGATTGTCCTAATATTTTTACAGATATAAGCGGTAGTGTTTACGACGAAGGTCTAATCGAACAAACGGTTAAATATTTAGGTGCCGATAGAGTTTTATTTGGGACTGACGGATCTTTCTCACAATCCATCGGCAAATTCTTAGGAGCTAAGATTACCGAACAAGACAAAATTACTATACTTAACAATCCAAGATTTGCAAGATATCTTGAAAGGGGGGCTTAACCATGATTATCGACATTAATACATATATAGGCTGTTGGCCTTTCAGGCAACTTAGAAACAACACCGCAGAAGGTCTTGTCGGTATAATGGATGAAGCAGGAATAGATATGGCTGCGGTTTCTTCAATAAATTCAATCTTCTATAAAGATGTGCAAGAAGGTAATGTTGAGTTGATGAATGAAATCAAAAGATTTGAATCCAGGTTTTTACCTTTTGCAATCATAAATCCTTTATATCCGGCGTGGAAAAAAGATTTTCTATTTTGTTTAAATGAATTGGGGATGAAAGGATTGGAACTCTATCCTTATTATCATCGTTATGACTTAACTTGCCCCGAAGCGGTCGAGCTTGTAAAAATTGCAGCAGATATGGGTGTCCCTGTTCATCTGCCGTGCTCGGTTATAAACATGCGGCAAAGACATTGGATGGATACAAATGAGAATCTGGATATCTCAAAGGTTGAAAGATTATTAACTTTATGTCCCGACACTGATGTTATAATATCTAACGGTCCGTGTGAATCGATAGCTTCTAAATTAAAAAAGGTAGCCGATTTAAGAAACGGTAAAGTATATTATGACTTTGCAAGAGTGGAGGTTCTGCCTATAAGAGGTGCAAACACTCCGTTTGATACTTTGGTTAAAAATGCAGGTGTGGATCGAATAGTTTTCGGTTCGGTTTTACCTTTCCAATATATTCATCCTCAATTGGTAAGACTGGAGTACATGAAAATTCCTAACGAAGATATAGAAAAAATAAAAGCGGGAAATTTGAAAAAATTATTTGGTTTATCCAAATGAAAAACATAAAAATTTACATTTGGAGATAAAAGAGTTTATTAGTTATGGAGACAAACTATTATGATTTTTAACGATTTGGATTTGGATATTTATTTAAAAGAATTAGAGTATATTGTGAATATTGATACGGGTAGTGATAATCCGGCCGGAATCGAGAAAATGGCGAATTTTTTTATTGATAAATATAAAGAAATCGGGTGTATTACTGAAATCTTTAGACCTGCTCCCAATCGAGGTCCTTGTGTTAAAATTCAAAACAAACCTAGTGACAGATATGATGTATTAATGCTATGTCATATGGATACTGTTTTCCCTGTGGGAACGGTGAAAAAGAGATCTTTCCGTGTGGAAGGCGGTTATGCTTTCGGACCCGGTGTATGTGACATGAAATCGGGTTTACTTTCCGCGTTTTACCTCTTCAAATGGTTTTCTGAACATTCCGAAATAGATATTTCTCTGTGTCTGCTTATGAATAGTGACGAAGAAATCGGTTCTATGGCATCGACACCCTGGATAAAAGAACATGCCTTTAAAAGCGGTATTGCAATAGTTTTTGAACCGGGACGTGTCGACGGATCATTTGTAGTTGAAAGAAAAGGTACTGCAAAGTATGAGATAGAATTTAAAGGATTAGCCGCTCATGCGGGAGTCGATCCGGAAAAAGGGAAAAGTGCCATAACTGAAATGGCCTCTTGGATAATAAAGCTTGATAAATTAAATAATTATTATGAAGGCGTAACATTAAACACCGGTATAGTTTCCGGAGGGACTGCGGCAAATGTGGTTGCGGATTATGCGTATATGAAATTAGATGTAAGGTTTAAAAATTTAAATCAAGCACAAATTATAACAGATACCTTAAATACAATGTCAACTGAACCCTTTATTGAAGGAGTAGAGGCAACCGTAAGGCAAGTAAGTTTTAGAGAGCCTATGAATCCTAATGAAAGAACTCTGGAATTATTAGAAAAATTACGTACTATAGGTGAAAAGTACGGAATACCTATAACTTTAAAGTCAACAGGCGGTGTTTCGGATGGAAACGGAGTGTCTGCATTAGGGATACCGGTTATTGACGGCTTTGGGCCTGTAGGCGGTTTTTCGCATAGTGAAAAGGAATACACCGATATAGAATCAATAAAATTAAGATTCAGATTGCTATTGGATTTGATATTAAGTTTGTAATTTATAAAAAACCCGCTTTTGCGGGTTTTTTATTTTTAGTCCTTATTTGTTAGCTTATATGATATAATTGTTCTATGTTTTCACTTTAGATTGCAGTTTTCACAATAATATATATATATCGGAGGTATCGATAAATGGTGAACATCAGTAGAATAGATATACCGGCTACACGAGATCCGTTTGTAAACGCTCAGGTTGTTCCGGCAGGTAAAGATCCTATAACAGGAGAAGATAGATTTTGGGCAACCACTTGGAATTCCAATTCCGGTTGTATCGGTGCGTTGTTTACCGCCTCAGGTAAAAATAAAATCTTTAGATTTGACAAAAATAAAGCTCAATATGGTTTTTACGGCGCTTCATACCAAGGGAATGACATCATGTGGTTAAGCGGTTTTTTAGATAATATAACAAAATTAAATTTACAAACAGGTGAAACCTTTAGCTTTAATACCGGTTTGACACATGATCTGTCATTAAGTGGATTTGTTTATGACGAATCAACCGGAAAAGCTTTTTCCTGTGCATATTGTCAGGGGGATAAAAAGAGAAAAGCATTCGTTTTTGATACAAAGGCGTATAAAACAATTAAAACATTCGATGATATTCCTTTGAAAAACAATCAATTATGTTATTCAATAAAAAATAACGATGGAACATATACTTTTATTAATATGATACCCGATATGGAGTTAATGATTTGGAATCCTAAAGATGATTCGCTTGAGGTGGTTACCGAATCTCTATCTGCGCACCCTCACGGTAATTATTTTAAAGCTGTAAAAAGTCCGGACGGCAATATTTACATACCTGATCACGGATGGTTTTCACCTGAACAAAGACAATTTATAGATCGTCCTAAAGCCGTAACCGAAGCATGTTGGTTCGGAATGAAGGAAAACATTATTTACGGGGCTAAGTGGGCTGAAAGTACATGCTGTTGCACAATTTTAGAGTGGAATATAAAAAATGAAACCGTTATGGAAATTGGCACAGTACCCGATACTATGACATATCACTTCGCTTTGACATCAGACCAAAAGATTGTCGCTTTAAATATGTACGGGTATTTTTACAGGATTGATTTGGTAAGCGGAGCATTGGAAACATCGGTTAAATTTGAGACCGATTCGATAGGACATATAGATTGCTTTTACAGGTTAGATGATAACAGAATTTTAGCGACACCGTTTATAACACAAAGGTTTTTTGAGATTGATATAATAAAGAATAAAGGTTACGATTTGGGTCGAGCCACAGGGGGAGTAGGAGAGGTTCTAGCGGTAATACCATTTAATAAAAAGATATATATGGCCTCTTATACCAAAGGGTTTTTAACGGAGTATGACCCTTGTATGCCGGCATGTTTTCCCGAGAATCCTCGCCCTGTAGTAGAACCGCCTGCTCAAGTCATGAGGCCTGTAGGATATTGTACCGATGATAAAAGTATATATTATAGCTGCAGTCATGAATACGGATATCTAGGATCAATGACTATAAAATACACACCGGCGGAAGGCAAAACGTTATTTTCAGATTATCCGCTTAAGCACCATATGATAAGGTCTATGTTTTTTGACCGGTTAACCGGGGGTATTATCGCCGGTACTACATATGAAGCCGATTGCAAAAGCTGTCCGTCTATGGATGACAATTCATTTATAGTCATGTTAGATGCCGAAACATTACATGTGACAAAAAAAATATATCCACCGATAAAATCTGTAATGACACATATTTATGGAGTTCTACATGACGGAAGATATTTGATCGGATTACATGCTATAACCGGTATCGCATATATAGCTATGAATTCCGTCAGTTTTGATTTTGATTTATATGACATTGGTATTAAACCTAAAGGTTTTATCCAATATGCACAAAAGCCCGGATATTTTATTGTTGCAGATGATGGAAGGATAGGAGTTTGGAATTCTATGACGAAATGTATTGAAAAAATCATATGTAACGCCAAAGGTTTCTATAAAATGCATGTTCAGGATAACAATATATATCTTATTTACAATGATCACATTGAATTGATTGAAGATTGTATTTTTAATTTCACTGCATAACTCACTTATAATGAACCGGTATTGAAATTAATCCGGTATATAAATTATATTGTAAATAATAATTGAAAAGTATGACTATTAATTGTTAACAAAGTGAAAATATTATTGATTTTTTGTTTTCATATTTTTATGTCGATAGTATACTTGTAATCAAGTATTATTGGAGTTTTGAAAGGAGTACATTATATGTTGAAGTATATGTTGAAAAACATAATGCGTACACCCGTTCGGAGTATTGCTATTTTATTGTTTTTCACAGTTTTTTTTACCGGTGTTCTGATAACCTACTCAATAGCTATAGAAGCTGATAACGGTATGGATGATATACGAATAGATATGGGAAACAGAGTAAAATTAGAAGTTGACATTGAAAAATACATATCTGATTATGTTGCATTCCAAAACGGTAATACCGGTACGGCTCCTGTTATGAAAAAACTTGAATGGGATATGGCTAATCGTATATCTAAATCCGACTATGTGGAGGATTATAATATAACCATTGAAGGAGCGGGCATAGCGGATATAGAACCCGTAAAGTTCGAAACCACCGAAGAGACCACCGAAGGTAATCCGGATTTCAGGCTTATAGGAGATATGTCTTTAAAGAGGAATTCCGATTTCCATTATGGTGAAAAAAAGCTGGTGGAAGGTAGAGTTTATACACAAGATGAGGTTGAATCCCGAGCGGCCGTTGCTATAATAGATCGTCGTTTAGCTGAGATAAATCAATTAAATATTGGTGATATCGTAACAATTACATCAATCGAAAAGATTGAGATGGCATTTGAAATAATAGGTTTTTATGAAGATACCGTCGAAGATTCCGACACATTACATATGACATATATGGTTAGAGCAAATTGCTTATATATACCGTATACAACCGCTATAGACTCACGAGGAAACACTTCATACAAAGATATGATAACCGAAATGGCTTTTTTTGTTAAAGATCCTTTAAAAATAGATGACTTTAGGACAACCGTGTATAGAAATAATCTTCAATTAAACGGTTATTTGTTAAATGCGGATGATGCAATATACCAAAAAAGAATTTTACCGCTGATATATACCAAACAATTAGCTATGCAGCCTGCAAATGTTGTCCTGTTTATAGGAGGTTTTTTATCGGTTATCTTAATAGTGTTTACAGCTTATAGAAAAAAATATGATGTTTTGAAATTAAAAGCTATGGGTTTAAAGAGCACTGTGATATTTAAGAATATTTTAACCGAATTATCATCGATGATAATAATTTCTTTATTGTTGTCAATGGTTATAAGTACCGTTGCAACTCCGATTATGGCAAATAAAATTATTACAATTACAAAGCCAACTGTTTTAAAGGTTATAGCGGCAAGTGAACAAAATGCTATGGAAAACACATATATGGGCGGAGGCATTTTGCAATCTTTAAACATTGAACCTGAATTCTCAATTCAAGCGGGTATAACGTTTGAAACATTACTTATGATTTTAGCTGTTACAGCCGCCTTATTGGCTTTAAATTATGTGTTATGTAGAAAAACAGCTATGGAAAGTAACCCTATGGTCGCTGTTAAAAAGGAGGGGTAGACTATGAATAATATATTAGCCATTAAAAGTGTGGTTTATTCTTACAAAGTTAAGACCGGCAATAATGTTAACGTTATACGGCATGCGACCGGAGAATTTGAAAAAGCAAATATGTATGCGGTATTAGGAGGAAAAGGTGCAGGTAAAACCACTTTGTTGAAATTAGCTGCCGGTATGGATAAAGTTGATTCAGGAGTTATAGAATATAAAGGACAAAATATTAACGAGCTTGATTCATATGAATATCGTTCTAAAACAGTCGGATGCTTTTTCGAAGAATTTGGATTATTTGATAATTATACTTCAATAGACAATGTAATACTCCAAATGCAAATTAATAATAAAGAATCTGTTAAATTGAATGAAAAAGCGAAAGAACTTCTAAATCGTGTAGAGCTGGAACAAGAAAAACGATATGTTAAAGCTTCAAAACTTAATGGATTAGATAAGAAAAAGGTCGGTCTGGCAAGAGCTCTGGCAACAGAAGCGGAGATCATTTTAGTGGATGACATTGATTTAAATGTTACTAAAAACGAAGCGAACGGATTATTGGAAATCATGCAGTCTCTAGCGAAAGATGACAATTTATGCATTATATTTACAACAAGTTCTACTGATTTTACATCACTTGCCGATGGTGTTATGACCTTTAACAGAGGAACCGCTATATTGAAAAAAGAGTAAATATATATTTGACCGTAGCGGTTTTAAATATGATTGAAACAGTTACTGCGTTATGGGTTTGAAATTGCGACAGTAGAGGATCTTTAAGTGTATTGTGCAGAAAAATTACATAAAAACTTCCGCTTGTTTAAGGATATCCGGCGGAAGTTTTTTTGTGCATTTTAAATAGCAAAACACCCGGTAAAATCATACTAATATTTGGAAAACAAGGATGGCTTAATATTGATAAACCGATTATAATCGACTGATATCAACAAAATTGTTAATGTTAGCTATATAAAAACATATGTCACAATTCTTGAAAACTTATTAGATCATGACAGGCTTTTTTTGCAGTTTAAATGATAAAAAAAAACAAATAACAACAATTTTAGTAAATTCAATAAATCAGCCTATGTTTACCTGTATAATCTGAAGTAACAACTAATGAAAGGTAAATCTTATGTCAAGACTCAATATTATACTAGCCGAATCAAATACAGAATATTGTGATTCTATGTTCGATTATTTTAATAATCATTTTCAACACCAGTTTAGAATGGATTGTTTCTCGGATTACGACTTATTAACCGGATATTTGAGTACACTGTCCCACACTGTTGACATTCTGCTGATTTCAATTGATTTTTTTGTTAATGATATAGCGGCGATTGTAAAGGATAAAGTAAAAGTTGTAATCGAATTAAAAGAAAATACAGAACCGGGTAAAAGTAAATATAAAAGTATTAACAAATATACCGGAATGGATCAAATGGCAAAGATGATGTTAGATATTTATACTGATGAGTATGATCCTGCGGTAATACTTAACAAAGCGGATTCTATGCAAAAAA
>CAZJOD010000052.1:0-21073 GCA_964547525.1 uncultured Clostridiaceae bacterium | reverse complement strand
GAAAAAAGCACCGTGGGGAACACGCATTTCATGGTATTTCTATAATAACCCGGAATTTTTTGAAAAGAGTGATGAGGATTTCGAGAAAGATGCCCGTGAGCTTGCTAATATGGGTGTTAATATTGTGCAACTTTTTACCATGACTCATTTTAGGTGGAGCTTTTATCCGTATTGGGACAGAATCGGCGACACATTACGTCGAATATGTTCCGCATTTCATAAATACGATATTCGCGTCGTAGAACATCATAGTACAAGCCTATGTGAATGTCCTCTTCCGTTAGAAGATTGGGATGATCGCGAGGGTGGGATATTTCGCGAAAGGGGATTATATTTTACTTCCGATAAGAAACGTTACGGACCATATCTTGACCGATGGGTGAAAATAAAACCTTTCTTATGTAATCCCGATTCTAAAGTAGAGGGAATTCCTTTTACTTCTATGGTTCAAATAGATGGACGTACAGGTCAACGCTCTGTATCAAATTATCAAACCAGTACAATGTGCTATAACAATGAAGATTTTAGGCGTATCTATTTTGCATATTTAGAATCCTTATACAAATGCGGAATTGATGGGATTATGACCGATGATGTGCAATATTTCGGTAACGGTAATGCTTGTGCCTGCCCAACTTGTCGCAACTTATTTAAAAGTCGGACCGGTTATGAATTACCTGCACCGGATGAGTGGTGTAACGGCTTTATGGATAACTACGACAATCCGGTGTTTGTTGAATTTAATAAGTTTAAAATTGATAATACTGAACGTTTTCAACGAGATGTAGACACTCACTTTCGTTCTCTTGGATATGATATGCTTCGTATCGATTATTTTGGTAGTTCACTCGCATCACCAAATAAAACATCATACCCGTTTCATCGTTGTGCACCGTCTAAGGACATTGTTTTTCAGGAGAATACACGTTTTAATGTAACAAAACTGTCATGGCCGGCTTACTACTGTACTGCAGCATATCTTTATGCAATTGGAAAGAAAAATGATATACCGTCAATGTCAGTATTCTATGATTCAAAAGATTATAGTATATATTTCGGTTGGGCGATGTCAATAGCATGGGGACAAATGTTTAACGGTTCTTTTCCTTACACACCTGAAACAAGAAAAGTTAAAAATTTTCTGTGTGATTTTGAACATCACTACCCCAAAATCGTATATAACCTGAAAAAGCGTGCGGATGTTGGTGTATTCTATTCTAGAGATATACTTGATATATGGCATGATGATACTTTGGATATGTATAAGGCTGTTTCCATATGGTTACAAGGTGGTATGTTTTCCGGATTATCCATGAGTATAGTAACTCAAGAAGAAGTGGAAGATGAACAGAGTCTTGCTGAAAACAGAATACTTATTATTCCCAATACACTTATGATAAAGGACAGTGAATTGAAGGCATTTGGTGCATATGCACGGGCCGGTGGCCGATTAATTTTATGTGGGCAATGTGGTATATATGACGAAAATTTAAGTCTCCGCTCTCCTGAACGCATAAAAGAATTGCTTATAAGTGATGTGTGTATGAAACCGCTTTCTGAAAGCATATCTTTTTCACTTCCGGGAATAAGTCCGATGCCATTTAACACCATATATGAAGGTGGGGAAGTGCTTAGCTTTTCACAAGTGGGTGCAGTACATGTACACGAGAAAGTGGGAGCAGGTGAAATAATTTACATCGGTGTAGCGGCAAATAAGCTTCCATGGGTTAAAACCGCACGTGGGAACCGTCCCACCGCTATTAATGCTTCAGTCGATGTCGAACAATTAATGCGACCTAATCTTGCTCCATGTTATACTGCCGATATACTACGTGCAACTCTCGGACGCTTCTTGCATAACATAATTACCGAGCCATTGATCCGAACAGATAAATCGGAAGAATACCTGACAACGATTTACGATTCTGCTGATGGTACATGTAGGATTTTACATCTGGTGAACATAAAGGATACTTTACAAGCCGAAGCGACACCGTATGCTTTCGAAACAGTTATGCACAATTTTGATATATTTAATGAGCGCGGTGGCAAGCCCGACAAAAACGGTTCTATACTGCTTGATGTGGAATACGGACATAAGCCTTCTACCGTACGTATTTTGACGCCGGAGCGTTCAGAGCCGCTAACGATACCGTTTAGTTATACCGGGAGATTACATTTATGTATTCCGTCGGATATTTTTTCAGGATATGCAGCGATTGAAATATATTAAACTGTTTTGTAGTATATAAGGCAAGGATGCCTCGCTCTTTGTAGGGCGGGGTACTCTTGCCTTTGGTTTTAGCAATGCAAAATAGCCGATTTCCCCCAAGCGAGATACTATGAGTTTTGATAAGCAGGTTAGAATATTATGGGAAAATCCTATCGAGTAAGGACTAATAAATCACAAATGGTACAGTCTGTGTTATAACTGTTATAAATTAGTGTGTGTGAATCGATATAGAAAAAAGAATGAATAATCATTTAAATAGAAGTTTGGTGTACTGTTTCATTTAACATGAAATTCCAATATCCAAATAATTTCTATAGCTTTATGATATAATGTATATCAAGATTTCTAAAACCGGAGGTGCTAAATTGGAAAACCGAGTTTATTTTGACTGTGATCTATGCCTTGGTAAGTACGCCTATAAACATCCCCTACAAAAATGGAAAACAGAAGAAATACTAAAAGAAATGGATCGTGTCGGTATTGCGGGATCATTTGCCTACCACGGATTAGCGAAACACTATTCACCGGAATACGGTAACCGGTTATTGCTCGATGAATTGAAAAAAAGCGATCGGTTATACGGATGTTGGGTTTTGCTGCCTGACGGTTGTGGTGATTTTCCTGATGTTGATACTTTCATCGGTCAAATGAAAGAAAACGACATACGGTTGGCTAAAATGTTTCCAAACAAACATTTTTATGCTTTTGATGAAGATACTATAGGGAAACAGTTAACCGGACTGGAAAAAGCCGGTATACCCCTTTTGATAGATTGGACGGAAATAAGTTATAATGACTTAAACGCAGTTTTAATGTGTCATCCGGGATTAAATGTCATTATACAAGGTGCGTCATGGGGGCAAGAGAGATACTTGTACAGCCTCATGTCAAAGTATCCCAACACCTATTCGGATTTTACGTCTTTTCAAAGCAATGAAAACATAGAATTTTTATGTGAAAAATTCGGTGCACATAGGTTTGTTTTCGCGACAAATATGCCTTTTAAGAGTCCTGGAGCCCATAGAGCGTTAATAGATTATGCGAGAATTTCTGATGAAGAAAAAGATCTGATAGCCTATAAAAATATAATGAGATTAACAGGTATTAAGCCTAAGCATGTAAAGTTACCGGACGGAGACTTTTTAATGACCGAAGCCGCCTTGGGAAAACCTATAAGTATCCCGGTATTCGATTCACATACCCACCTTATCGAAGACGGAGGAACACATGGTACAGGAAGACCTATGCTCAAATCGGATATAGATAATATGGTAAAAGCTTATGATGCCATAGGGATAGATAAAATGACCATAACCGCTTGGCTTACCATTTTTGCAGATTATGAGGGTGGAAATCAAATAACACTAAACGCTGTTCGTAAATATCCTGATAAAGTTTTAGGATATGCCGGAATAGACCCCAATTATTCCGAAGATGTAGGTGCAGATGCATATAAATGGCATGTTAAATACGGTTTAAAAGGCTTAAAACCGTTCTATAATCTATCATATATAAGATATACAGACCAACGGTATGAGAAATGGTGGCAATTGGCACAAGAAAAACATCTATTCTCATTAGCTGACCCCGGAGGTTACAACCACGGACAATATATGCAGGATATTGACGAGTTGGCAAAAAAATATCCGAATGTATCGTTTTTTATGGATCATGGAGGTCGTTCTTTCGAAGTTGCGGAGGATTATTCCAAAGTCGCTTTATTGAATCCCAACGTTTATCTGCAACTCACTTATACATCGGTACCTTTTGGAATGGTTGAATACTTGTCGAAAAAAATCGGACCGGAAAAGTTCATGTTCGGAACCGATGCACCTATGCGAGACCCAAGACAGCAACTGGGATGGGTAGTATATGCCGATATTCCATTGGAGGAGAAAAAAATGATTCTGGCAGAAAACATGCAACGTGTTGTAGATAGATGTCTGATTTAATATTAATAAGAGCCAAGGAATATTGTATTTATAATTTGCTTAAATATATAACCGATAAAGAACTTCTGTCCGAGCGATCCTCTACGACGACCTTTTAAAAAAAAGCTTTTAAAAGTCGTTTATTAAGCAGATATTTAATTTTTTTGAGGTTAAAGAAATACGTGAATCCTGTTCGATTTGTAAAAATGTAGACTTTTGAAGGAGATGAAAAAAGTGGATGCAAAAACTTACTTTGAGCGGTTGGAAAATGGAAAATTAATTGATCAATACGAAAAATCATCTGAATTATATCAACCTACCGGTTTAAATAAATACTTATATTTGGACATCATCGAAAAAGTGATAGATGCGTACGGTACAGAGTATTTATGGAAAATGGCAACGGGTAAAATAGAATTCGTAATATGTATTGGCTTACGTGCATCCGGTGCGATCGCCTACCTTTTATCCGAGGAGCGTCGACTCGAATTGTATGATCTTTGGATATCACTTATGCATAAAAGTTGTGATCAGTTTTTAGTCATTTTCGATCATGCCGAATATGATTTAGCGGTCAAGGAAATGATGATAGCGTTTAAGTTAATGAAAAATAAACTAAAAAAAGAAGATTATCAAGAGATATATAGAAAATTAAAATCGATTGATCCTTATAAAACATATCATTGTATTATTAAAAATCAAAAGGATAAAAGCAAATTATGTAATATGACAGTGTATAACGCCGCAGGTGAATATTTGCGCGAGTCTGAAGGTATGACCGATACAAAGACTTATTTCGATGAGCATATGCCGTGGGCAACTAGCCGATTTGATCCGAACGGCATGTGGGACCCTCTTGATCATGCACTTTTATATGATTTGACTACTCGTTGTCAATTTTCTGTTATGTTGCATTATGGTTATAATGGACAATATCGAGAAATAATCGACGAAAACTTAGCAAAAGGTGGTATGATGACTCTAATGATGCAATCCGCAGCCTTCCAACTGCCATACGGAGGACGAAGCAATCAATACTTATTTAATGAAGCACTTGTAGCGTCTTGTTGTGAATATGAAGCTGCACGATATATGAAAGCAAATAAACCGATTTTAGCCGGAATGTTTAAAAGGTGTGCACATAAGAGCGCACAAACTGTATATGAACGGTTGAACGAGTCAACGTCACCGCAACATATTAAAAATTATTTTAACGTTTCCGAAGCTTTTGGCATAGATGGGTATGGTACTTTTCACAGGTATTTGATAACTGTCGCGGTCTTTATCGGATATGGTTTTTTATTCGCGGACGAGACTATTGAAGAACACGCCTGTCCGTCAGAAATCGGGGGTTACGTTTTAGAAACTTCCGATCGGTTTCATAAAATTTTTGCAAATTGTGCCGGTCAATCTATTGAAATCGAAACAATGGCCGATTGTCGTTATGATTCGTCAGGACTTGGTCGTTATCATAGATTCGGATATCCTATAGATCTTGCTTTATCGATACCTATGACAGCCGAACCAAAATATCATTTACCGGTGAGTCTTGTAAGAAAAAATATTTCTATATGTTCCGGTATACGGTTTATTGACGGTAGTATTCTACGGATAAGCGATTTGAAAGACAATTTAACTACTTGCACGAATATTATTGAAGAATCTGAACAAATAATCCGGTTTTCAATTGATTACCGTTCGACTAATGAAAAAATGCCTTTACATATAAAAGAAGTATATACGATTAATAATGAAGGTGTCTCTATTAAAGCAATTGCCTTCGGGCAGAATGTAAAATCTGTTGTTTTTACCATTCCGGTTTTTATAACAAACGGTAAAGATACCTCGAATATCACTGTGTATGATTCTCATTCCGGTGAGCTGTCTGAGAATATAGTTGATGTATTAGTCGGACCTTACATGTATACCGTCCACGGTAATTCGAACGCTATCATAAATCCTGAACAAACTGCAAATCGGAATGGAATATACCAAACGATCGAATATGAAAAATGTGGAAATCAGTTGAATATACATTTATGTCTTCATAAGAAAAGTGCATAATAACAAAGATTGTCCATTTTTGTTACCTGTAGAAGAGGATTTATATCATATACAAAGTCACAATTATTGCCGCACCGATCATAAAAGTATAATAGGAGGGTTACATGCAAAGATATATCAAAACGAATATGGAAATGACAAGTAAAGAACGTGTTATGACAGCACTTCGACACCAGGAAACAGACCGGGTGCCGGTAGGTCATGGTTTTGGAGCTACTATACCCGTAAGAAAAAAACTCATGACACATCTTGGTCTAAATACAATGCGGCAGGTTGAAGATTATTTACTTAAGTTTAGTGATATTCGTTATGTCGCTGCCGATTATGTCGGTCCGAATGATCTGAACAAGGAATTGAACGACGGTTCTAGAATCGATATCTGGGGAGTTGTAAGGAAACCGGTTTATTATGGAACGGAAGGCGGGTTCTATAACGAGATCGATTTTTATCCGTTAAAGCAAGCATCAAGCTTAAAAGATTTAGATCAACACAGATGGCCGTTACCGGAATGGTTTAATGCGGTATACTTGAAAGATAAAATTCGTAGTCTAAATCAGGGAAATGAATATGCAATAAGGATCAGTAATGGAAATATTTTTGAAACATCATGGTATATGCGAGGTTTTGAACAGATGATGATGGATATCATACTGGAACCGGATTTTGCGTGGGAGATTATGAATAGAGTTACCGATTATTATATAGGGTACTTTGAACGACTCTTACAAGCTGCCGACGGTATGATAGACATTGTTTTTACAGCCGATGATATTGGTCATCAAGAAAACTTGTTTATGTCCCTCGACATGTGGGAAACCATGATAAAACCTCACCATGCAAGATTGAACCGATTTTTGCATAATTTTGGTGTAAAAATAATGTACCATTCCGACGGCGCAGTGATGGATGCGGTACCCGGTTTAATAGACATGGGCATAGATATACTGGAAGCTCTGCAGTTCGACGCAAAGGGAATGGATCCTTATATCTTGAAAGAAAAATATGGCAACAATTTATGCTTTCATGGAGGTGTTAGTGTTCAGAAAACCCTCCCTTATGGAACAGTACAACAAGTAATTGGTGAAGTCAGGGAAAGAAAGCAAGTGCTAGGGAAAAACGGCGGATATATCATAGCTCCTTCTCATGCGATTCAAGCCGGAACACCTCCGGAAAATATTGTTGCTTTTTTAACGGAAGCAGCCAAGAAGTAGGGAAGTGGTTGTTAGATGAGTAATCAAAAAAATTCGGAGATTAATATCCTGAAAGTTTTACCCGGAGGAGAGTTTACCAACAGATTATTCTACCCTCTAAAAATAAGCAATTTTTATATATTTTAGTCTGATTATATTTGATAAAATAGATATGTCAAATATAATGAAGAAATCGAAAAGAAGATGTATAAAAGTCGCTTTTCATCCTTTTTCTCAACTTTAGTTAATGGCATTTTTTATTAAGCTATACTTTTTTTGTGTAGTTGATTATGTAATTAAGATGTGCTATGATTTGGATAGGTTAATTATTGGATTTTATTTTTAAATGAATATCTATTGATATTAATATATACTCTGAATATAATCTTATAGTATTTACTTGGAGACGGATATGAATAATGGGGAAAATTTTAATTTAGGGAATGAAATTCGCGATATTATAAAGAATGCTGTTAACAATAGGGATTTTAGCGGTTTAAATCATGACATTCGAAATATTGTTAACCGAGCACTTGATGAAACCGGGATATCTTTTGGTCGAAATCGTATAAATGATCAACCGTTTCAAATGCACAACAAATATAAACAAACATTTGATAATTATAATAAGCCTCCATATAAAAATGCCGAAAAACAAGATGTTGAGTACAATAAGCCTGTTCCGAAGCCGGCTTCTAAAACAGTTCAATACGCTTTTCCGGTTGGGAAGGTATCAGGTACATTACAAATGGTGTTTGGTATTACCGGAGGTGTCTTTTTTGCAATAATGGGTATAATACTTACATTTACAGGTTATATTTTCCGAAGCAGAATGATTAATTATACTGTTATAATGGGTCTGTTGCCCTGTTTTATTGCATCTATAGCCGTTGCATTTAACGGGAGCAGAATACGTAATAGATTAAAAAGATTTCAAAGGTATGTACAACAATTACATGGTAGAAACTACTGTCTTATAAAGGATCTTTCCCGGCTTACAGGAAAGAGCGACAGATTTACCGTAAAAGATCTCCAAAAAATGATTATTAAGGGAATGTTCCCACAGGGGCATGTTGATAATAAAAAGACATGCTTTATGTTAAATAACGAAAGTTATCAACAATACCTTCTTTTACAGGAAAATTTGAAAATGAGAGATATGGAGGAAAAGGCAAAGAAAAGCAAACATACGGCAGGTGAAGATCCGACGCAGAAGGACCAAAGTAAAAAAAATGAACCCTTAGATCCGATGATTAGAAAAGCCATTGAAGAAGGGCGTAGTTGTGTTCAGAGGATTAAAGATGCAAATATTGCAATACCGGGGGAAGAAATTTCACGCAAATTGGACAGACTTGAGGAAGTAATAAGAAAAATATTTGATTACATAGAGACTCATCCGAAAAAGTTTCCGGAGATTAAGAAATTTACCGGGTATTTTTTACCAACGACACTAAAGTTGGTGGATGCATATTGGGAAATGGATGGCCAGTCTGTAACAGGAAAAAACATTTTATCGGCTAAGGCGGATATAGAGCAAACATTAGATACTATAAACCTTGCATTTGAAAATTTACTCGATGGGTTATTCGAGGATATTGCAATGGATATATCAACCGACATATCGGTAATGGAAACAATGTTTGCACAAGAAGGTTTAACGGAAAAAAACAAACAAAATCTATATAACACTAACGGGGGAAGTAAAATATGAATAATGAAATTCCTACATTGACATTTGAACCCTTTAAAGATGAAACACCTTCTCAAGGTGATATATTTAGCGGATTAGCTAAGAAAGACAATGAGCATAAGGAAGTTTTGGTATTTGACGAAAGTATCCTCGCACCGGAAGAGAAAAAAATAGTCGATGATTTTGCTAAACGGATTGATTTTACAAAATCAGATCAGATTTTACAATATGGTGTGGGAGCTCAGAAGAAAATAGCCGGCTTTTCCGAATCGGCAATAAATAACGTGAAAACCAAAGACTTAGGTGAAATCGGAGATATGCTTTCCGGTGTCGTTACGGAATTAAAGAGTTTTGAATCGGAAGAAGGAGAAAAGGGCATTTTCGGAATATTCAAAAAATCTTCAAACAAACTGGCCGCTATGAAAGCTAAATACGACAAAGTAGAAGCAAATATAAGCAAAGTATGCGAAGTTTTAGAATCACATCAGATACAGCTGTTAAAAGATATAGCCATACTAGATAAGATGTATGAATTGAATAAAACATATTATAAAGAACTCTGTATGTATATCATAGCGGGAAAAAAGAAATTGGCCAAAGTTTATAATGAGGAATTGCCTGCGTTAAGGGAAAAAACGACTAATAGCAGTCTGCCTGAAGATGCACAAGCGGTAAATGATTTAATTTCTATCTGCAACCGTTTTGAAAAGAAAATACATGATTTGGAGTTAACCAGAATGGTATCTATTCAAATGGCACCTCAGATCCGTTTGATTCAAGGAAATGACACTATTATGGCTGAAAAAATTCAGTCCACTATAGTTAATACCATTCCTCTTTGGAAAAGCCAAATGGTTATCGCTTTAGGTGTTATGCATTCCGGTCAAGCTGCAAAAGCACAAAGAGAAGTAACTGATATAACAAATGAGTTATTGAGGAAAAATGCAGCGACACTTAAGATGGCGACAATAGATACAGCCAAGGAATCCGAACGAGGCATTATAGATATAGAGACACTTCGCATTACCAATGAATCTTTGATATCAACACTGGATGAAGTAATGCGTATACAAGAAGAAGGACGTCAGAAAAGAAAAGAAGCGGAAATTGAGTTGAATCGGATTGAGGGAGAATTAAAAAGAAAACTTATGGAAATAAAAGGCTAATATTAGGTATGGGGCACTATTGCAAGATATGCGGCACAATAAAGGCAAACGAAAAGTTTTCGGGGAAAGGGCACAAAATTCACATATGCAAAAAATGCTCTAAATTGCCCGCGGCAGATCGTGATATTATGGAAATTTTAAACCGGATTTATGTATTGTACCGGTACGATAATCTTTCAAAATTAAATAGGCGGATGCTTGAAGGCTATTTAAAGCATAAGTCCGAGAAGGTAAGGGAAGCTTCAGAGGAAATGCTTAATTATTTTTCTCGAGCAAAGTACGATGTTATATATGAATCGGACACGAATGATTGTGATTGTGATTTATGGGAAGAAAACGCTTACGAGGAGGACTTTAAAATAGACTTTAATGAGATAAGTGACGATGACGACCTGCCTTTTTAATATTAATTAATACAAGATTTAATTATATACTAACTTATATCATTTGAAACTTTCTATTATGAGTATTTACTTTTTATGATCAGGGTATTATAATATCATTGAAGGTAACAGGGAGTAGCTTGCAGTACTAAAGTCAACGCACTAAGTACTGTTTCTTTGATCGTCAATACGGCAAAAAAAGCCCGGTCAATCTATCACTTGAATGAAAGCAAGACTTTTACTATCAGATTTAGTGCTGTACGTAAAGGTCTTTTTTAATGCACTAAGGAAAGGGTAAATTAATGGATATTCTAGTTTTTGTATTGTTTTTTGCAGGTTTGATTGCAATAATAAAGGGAAGCGACTGGTTTGTGGACTCGGTTATTTGGATTGCAAAAGTTATGCGAGTTCCTAATTTTATTATAGGAGCTACTCTTGTAAGCCTCTGTACCACTCTACCGGAAACAATGGTGTCTACCGGTTCCGTACTGCGTAAAAACACTGACATGGCAGTTGGGAATGCATTAGGATCCATAGCTTGTAATACCGGTTTTATACTTGCACTAACTATTATTTTATCAAGGCCTTCCTTTAAAGATAGAAAAAGATTCCTGTCAAAAGGTATTTTTCTTTTATTGCTTATAGGCTTTGTTGCTTTTGTAGGATTGGTATTCGGAGAAGTTGGAAGACCTTCGGGTATTGTTCTGCTTATAATATTTATTTTTTACATGTACAGCAATGTGCGGGAGGGAAAAAGTAACAGTAACGACCAACCCGAAGAGCAGGTTGCATACGATAAAAAAACTGTTATAAAAAGAATTTCATTATTTATTATAGGACTAGGCCTAACAATTCTAGGAGCTAACCTTCTGGTTACAAACGGTGAAAAAATTGCAAAGTTGCTTGGTGTATCTGATATAATAATCGGCTTGACAATGACTGCTCTCGGCACATCTCTACCTGAGCTTATGACTGCAATAACAGCTATAAGAAAGAAAGCTCACGGGATTTCCATCGGAAATGTTTTTGGGGCAAACATATTGAATATAATTCTTGTTATAGGACTTTCTTCGACAATTCTGCCCATACCTTTTGACGAAACAATGATAAGGTTCCATCTTCCGTTTATTATGCTTATAGTGGCAAGCTCAGTAGTACTAGGTCTTATATTTAAAAACAATTTTAAAAGGCGCGGAGGTTTTTGGCTACTGGGAACATATATGTTATATGTTGTCATGATGATTAATTAAACCGTGATCTGTACCCACACCTGCGACATAATTCCTCAACAGCGTGTCTCCTGGAAAACCCCTCGTAAAGCTGTGTGGCACGCTGACTGTTTATGATATCTTCAAGGCTTTGCTCTTTAATATTTCCTAAATTAATTATGCCTTCCCTGTCAAGACAACATGGGACTACTGAACCGTCAACTAAAATTGCCAGTTGATCTCTTAATCCATAACAGAAGGCATTTGAACCTGATGACTCAAGATTAAGATCAGGCCAATCAAATTTTGTTGCCTGGTTTAAGAAGACATTGTCTGAAAGTTTTAAACCGTTACAAGGAGTGAGTTTTTGTTCAAGAGGATAGTTGAGTTCAAACTCCTTTTCGATTCTTTGGAGCACATGAATATTTTTTTCATTGTAACCATTTTGAGAAAGGTTCCACAACCTGAGAGATATTAAAAGATCTCTTTGACTTAATGCGGTTTTTATAAACTTAAAAATTTTATCCAGATAGCTGTCCATTGTAATGTTGTGTGTATTTGCATCAAAACTATGCAAGGAGAAATTTATCTGCCTAAGGGCAGGCTTTGGAATTATAGTATCTGAAACCTTTTCAATCAAAGTGCCGTTAGTCGTAATGTTTACCTTGTAATTATACTTTAGACACAAGTCCAGAAAGTTATCCAAATCAGGATGAAGTAAAGGTTCACCCATTACATGAAAGAAAAGATATTCACAGTATCCTTTAAGTTTGTGTAATATTTCTTCGAACAATGATTTACCCATAAACTGTTTAGGCCGGTTTGTTTTCGGACAGAAGTCGCAGCTGAGGTTACATATGTTTGTTATTTCTATATAAACTTTTTTATATTTTTTCATTTACTAAATACCTTTCCGTCACAATACCGGATTGGTATCTGACAGTAATCTAAATTTATAATCATTATACTAATAAATTACGGTTTGCTCCATCATAAAATAAATCTTTATTATAAATGGAAATTAATAATTGATTCTATTGCGATAACTATTTTTACTGCAAAAGAGCAAATTAGATGAGATGTGTCCCCATAATTTGTTGACTGCTTGGTTATATATTGATACTATGATAATTATAAATGAAAGATATAATTTAGAAGATAAGATTCATGACTATGTGACAATTGAAAGAAAGGCTTGTTAAGTATGATTTATAAAAAAAAATGTATACGAGTGATGGTATTTATTTTGATGTGGGCGGTGTTGTTTACCGGATGTACAGTGTCAGTGACTGATGTTATCGGGAGTAAAGGGGAAAGTACTGATAATATTAATGACACCGGAAATTCAAGTCAAGAAATCTTATTACCCTCGAAAGATCCGACTCCCTCCGCTACAATATCGCATCGAGATATATACAAAGCTGTATTGTTAAACGAAACGGAGTTTTACAACACCGATGAACATAAAAATATGCATCTAGACAATGTAAGTGTGTCATCCGATACGAATGTTATCACAAAAATCACACATTTTGCAGTTGTTGATCTGGACGGTGACGGCTATTCGGAGGTTATCCTTTGGGTAAAGGTTAACGGTGTCGTTGATTACGGAAGTTTGATATTACATTATCAAGACGAAAAAGTTTATGGATACAACCTTGTCATCAGAGCGTTTATGGATTTGAAAACCGATGGAACATTCTCTTTTTCAAGTGGTGCGGCGAACCATGGATTTAGTACCATTTCGTTTTCAAATGATATATGTACATTTGACAGGGTGACATACTGCGAATCCGGCGTTGATTCTGATGGCAACCAATTTGTCAAATATATTGTCAACCACGAAAGTGCCGGTGAAGCTAATTTTTATGCCGCTTATGAAGAACAGGATAAAAAAGCGGATGTTTTATGGTACGAACTTACAGAGAAAAATATAGAAGCGGTGTTGTCATGTATTGAGGATTGAATTATGTATAACACATTACTATGCCTAATTACTTGTAGATGATTGTGTAATAATCGTACTAACAGTCAGTGCTGTTGCCCCTGATGCACCGGCAACTCTATACGTAGACTTAGGCGGTTCGATAGTTGTCGCGGTATATCTCGTTTTGAATGGTATTATTACAATACGTGTCAAAGTAGGGAGTGGAGATGGAAATTAAAAATAGTATGATTGATAAAGAACTAAGAACTATTGGCATAATAATGAAGATTATTCCTAAGATTCTTTTTACTGAAACAGGATTTCGAATATTAAACAAAATAACGAACAAGCAATGGATTAAAATAAAAGACGATAAAATGCGGATAACCCAAGACTGGGTTTACCGAAAAGATGGTACTAAGTTTCGAATTTGTATTTTTAAACCTTTGGTTCATGAAGAAAATGTTCCCGGTCTTCTTTGGCTACATGGAGGTGGTTATGTGCTAGGAGCACCGGAACATGCAAAGATGACGGCGAAAAGGTTAATTGAAACGAGTAAATGTGTTATTGTAGCACCGGATTATCGCTTGTCTAAAGAAGCTCCATATCCGGCAGCTCTTGATGATTGCTATGAAACCCTTTTATGGATGAAAAGTCATGCCGGTGAATTGCGAATCAAAAATAATCAGCTTATGGTGGGGGGCGACAGTGCCGGAGGTGGATTAACCGCTGCACTTACACTTTATGCAAGAGATAAAGGGGAAGTGGCTATAGCATTTCAAATGCCATTATATCCAATGTTGGACGATAGGATGATAAGTAAATCGGCTAAAGATAATAATGCTCCTGTTTGGAACTCGAAATCTAACTATATTTGTTGGAAAATTTATCTGGGTGAATTATTTGGAACTGCAAATGTGCCTTGTTATGCTGCCCCTTCAAGAGCTATAGATTATACAAATCTTCCTCCGACTGCAACTTTTGTTGGCGAATTGGAGCCTTTTAAAGATGAAACGATTCAGTATGTAGAAAATTTAAAAATAGCCGGAGTACCTGTCAATTTTGAAATATATAAGGGCTGTTATCATGCCTTTGAGCAAATGTGTCCTAAAGCGAAAATAAGCAAAAGAGCATTTGCTTTTATGATGAGCTCATTTAAGTATGCAGTAGAACATTACTTTGCACAACAACAAAATGCTCAGGCGAAAGACGCTTAATTTATTATCTGATATGGAGCATATATATCGTATTGAAAAAAATATCGATATGAATCAGTCGGAACTAATCGAAAAATTAAATTTAACCGGACAGACAATTAAAAATAATTGATAGAAAGAAGCATATCTTTGTCCATACCTATTAATTTATGTTATTATATGGGAAAGTCCTATGAAAGTCCAGCGGTTAAATGTCAATAGCCAACTGGAAAAAGTTTTATAAAAAGCAAAGCAACAATATTTCCGGTAAATTTGTGGTATTTAGTAAGGTTTATAACTGGAAATCTATAACTTAAAACCTTACAAAACTTATTATATGAGGTGGTTTAATAATGGAAAGGCAAGAAATTTTGTATTTTGAAAAAGGTGGTAAGCAAAATACCGATATAACCCTCCGGGCGGCAAAAAAAAGGGCGTTGGAACTTGGAATTAAACAGATTGTTATCGCTACAACTCACGGTTATACAGCGTTGAAGGCAGCGGAAATTTTTAAGGATACGGACATTGAGTTAATTGCAGTAGGTTTGTCCTTTGCTTGCACATATGAAGGGTGGGACATGAAACCGGATGAAAAAGAAAAAATAGAAGAAGCGGGAGTTAAGGTGGTTATCTGCCAGCATAGTTTAAGTAGGGGTGTAGCGGAGGCATTTGAAGGTGTGTCTATAGCGGATATTATTGCGCATACCTTATACGGTTTTTCACAAGGCATGAAAGTAGCTGTGGAAATATCTATAATGGCTGCTGAAAGTGGAGTTATTCCTATTGAAAAGGAAGTGATCGCAGTTGCCGGCACAGGCGAAGGAGCCGATACGGCGATTGTATTGACACCATCATACGCCTTTAAATATAAAGACCTAAAAATACATGAAATCCTATGTAAACCGAGGCATCCTTAATTAGTCTTAAATGTCTTAAAATAAAAAATAAACAATAGAAAATCCTTTTAAATGTCAGTAAAAATAGGGTGTTTCTATAACAAACAAAAAACGGGTGAAACCATTTTTTATTTGGTTTCACTCGTAGTTATAAATATTTATATGTTTGAGTATTGTAAAGGCACCCGGCCGTTTATAGCCATAAGTAGTCTCTGCTCTACCACGTACCAGTTGATCAAGTTCCACCATGCCTCGATGTATTCGCTGCGTTGATTTTGATAATCCAGGTAATAGGCGTGTTCCCATACATCGCATACCAAAATGGGGATACCGCTCCATTGAGTTAGATTTTGATGTTTTTCCGCTTGTAATATTTCAAGACGCTTCCATGTCGGCTGCCAAGTTAATATGCCCCATCCGGAAGCTTCCACTTTTTCGGTGGCCTTTTTAAATTGTTCCTTAAATGCTTCGAAAGAACCGAAATAATTATTGATTCGATATATTGTCTGTGCGCCCGGATCGCCGCCGAGTCCTAAAGGCGCCATAACCGTCCAAAAAATACTATGCAAAATATGTCCGGAACCATTAAAAGCCAACTCGTTTTCCCAATACTTAATGTACTCATAGAAGTTATTTCTTCTTGCTTCCACCAAATTGATTTCCGCTCGGTTTAATCCGTCCACATAGCTCATATGATGTTTATTATGATGAATGCGTAACGCATCTTCACTGATCACCGGTTCTAATGCGTTATAATCATAGGGCAACGGGGGTAATTCATGTTGCCCGGGTTCAATCATTATATACTCCATTATTCTGTTCACCTCCGTTATAACCGGTTTACATAATATAATATTCGAAAGTGGACATTAAGTGAAAGAAATCGACAGGAAAAGATCTTTTCTTTCTTTATAGAATAGAGTGAGAAACTTACTTCTTTTATTCGGTTAATTAAGGTTATTAGAATAAACCTTTCTTATAATATCTTCAATTTTTGCTTCTTCTAGTGTGATATCTCTAAGTTTATATTTTTTTGAGAGATCATTCATAAGCTCAGCCGCTGATATTTCGGATTTCATAAATTCAAAACATATGCGGGCGTCTGAGATTTTTAATACAGTAGCCTTAGGGTGATTTATTTGTTCAATATTATCATAAAAGTCAACAATAAGCCTTCTTAAGGGGGCAATTTTATCAATTAGAACATTTAATGAACCGTCCTCAACAATTTTTCCGTTGTTTATTATAATAATTCTTTCGCAAAGCTCCTGTATATCATCAAGGTCATGAGTCGTTAGAATTATAGTTGTGTTTCTTTCTCTATTAACATCCTTTATAAATTTTCTTATAGAATGTTTTGCTTCAACATCAAGACCAATGGTAGGTTCATCTAAAAATACAATTCCTGGTGAGTGTAAAAATGCCGCTGCGAGATCACCTCTCATTCTTTGACCTAATGAAAGCTGGCGAACCGGTGTATCTATTATTTCATAAACTTTGAGGATATCATTCATCATATCCAGGTTTTTTTTATAAACATCATCGGTTATTCTGTAAATCCTCTTTAACAATTCAAATGATTCACCAAGTCGTAAGTCCCAATATAATTGAGTTCTTTGTCCGAATACAACACCAAGATTTTTAACCACCTTTTTGCGTTCTTTCATAGGGTTCATATCGTTTATTCTAACCTCACCGTATGTAGGTGTTAAAATGCCGGACATTATTTTTATTGTAGTGCTTTTTCCTGCACCGTTAGGTCCCATATAACCGACAATTTCACCTTGTTCTATGGAAAATGAAATATCATCAACCGCTCTTACAACCTTTATATTACTCTTAAAAATCCCTTTAAAGGCTTCAGCTAATCCTTCCTTCTTACTGTTTACTCTATATTCCTTTACTAAATTGGTCACTTCGATTGTTTTCATGTAAGGTTCCCTTCTTTTTCAAAAAATAAAAAATGAATTAATAATAAATAAAACTTTTTCAACTTCCGGCGCCATCATATTTTTTGAGCCCTAAATGGAATAATAAAACGGATAGAAATAACATAATAATTCCAATAAAAAATGTCCATACAGGTATAGGTCCGGGAATATTTAATCCCATATCCATATTTAATAAGTAAGACGCCGGATAAAATGCTACAAAAGCAAGCGGAAACAAAAATGTCAGTACCCATTGAACGGCATTTCCGAAAATGGTAGTAGGATACATTATTGTTTTTTCAAAAATCATATTATTAATGGGTATAAGGTGATAAGATCTTTTAGTCCAAAAAGCAATTGAACCTGTAAATGTATAAATAGCTCCTCTGATGAAAGTAGCACCGAGTATGATAAACAATACTGCAAAAAAGTTTCCGAATGTAAATTGAAAGCCAACAGCATTGATGCCATATATGAAAATAATCATCCCCGGTAGTAAATCAGTCAAACCGATTAAATTTATGTATTCAGTAGCAAATTGAAAATAAATGGAGAGAGGTCGTAAAAGCATTGTGTCAAACCGCCCCTCTGTAACTCTATATTCTATACTCCACGTTTGTATAAAAAATATTATTGCCAAAGCATGTGAAATCGCACCAATCCCATACATAAATGCAATTTGGCCAAAGCTCCATCCGTTTATAAACTGAAATTTATCCATCAAAAATTTTAATATCATAAGTCCTGCCAGAAACTGTAAGCCATTGGCAAAAAACCATCCAATCAGGAATGCCGGGTATTCTAATTGCAATTGAATTGAGAGTTTTAAGAAAAAACTACCTACAGTTAGATGGTGCTTTATATTGTCAAAAAAGTTGCTCAAATGATCACCCTCCTTGAACCATAATATGTTTACTTGCACGCATGTTTATAAGTTGAAAAATAATAAATAGCAACACACACCACACAAGTTGCAGACCAATGATATGGAATGCGTCTGAAACATTTATCTTACCAAGAAAAATACTTATCGGATACTGGTATATATATACGAAAGGCATATATGCAAGAATATTCTGTATTTTTTGGGGAAAGAACCAAACAGGAATTATACTTCCTGATAAAAACCTGATTAAGTAATCTTTTACTAAACCTAAAGGTCCTAAATCAATCAACCAAAAATAAAGAAGAGCAAAAATCGCTGCTAATAGCCATAAGATGATAAAGCTTAAAATTCCACTTAAAAAAAATAATAAAAAGTGAGTTGCTGAATAGGGTAGAGGAACAATTATAAAAATACTTGAAAAAATGGCTAACGGAAAAAAACTCATTAAAAGATTTTTTACAATTTCACCTATATCTTGAGCAAAATACATGCCGAAGATACTTAAAGGCTTTATGTAATCAATTGCGACGTTTCCTTGTCTGATTCTTCCTCTCATTTGATTTTCAACCGATGTGGAAAACAAACTGCTTAATAAAACGGCAACCACAGAATATATAAGCATGTCATTCAGCGAAGTGTCGGCTACAACCATATCGCTCCCGGTTCCACCATAAATTGCCGTCCAAAAGAAATAATTCACACAAATCATTATAACCTGTGCAATTACATTGAAAATAGCTTCAAATCTGTAAGCCAACGAAACAAGCAGGCGAACTTTTATAAAATAGAGATAGGATAACATATATCCTCCAATTAGTAAAACTATACTTCGAGAACTGCATTAAGAAAAGTATAAACCAATGTGGTTTTAAAAGTCAACAGTCGGCAGGAGTATAGTTATTATATATTAATAGTGTACTCAATGCTTCTACAATAAATAATGAAGGTAACTATTAAATTTTCATTTTTAATAACGGATAAATAAAATTAAAATTCTCTGTATATGATATAATTGCCTACATAATGATAATGCGATGCTTGTGTTAACATTGGAGGTGTGTCCTCAAAGCAAACCCACAATTTTAATAAATATAAGTAAAAATGGTAAGTAAGTACCAGCAGTGAAGGTGTGAAAGTTATTAAGTTCAGGTTTGTCACGTTGCCCCGATTTCGCAAGTTTTCTATAACAATAGATTCTTAACGGAAAATTAAAAATGTGATATTTCGTTATTATGTTTTCATTTTTTATGACAGGAGAATTATTTATGAATCCAAAAGAAATCGTTAAAAGGGCTGTTGAAATGAAAGGTCCGTCACGAATACCCATACTATATTTTAATAAATACAGGGAAAGATCCGATCTGTTAACGGTCGGATATAAACCGGCGAAAGATTTTGTCCCAAAGACAGATAAACAATCGGAGTGGGGCTTTAGTTGGGAGAGATTGGATGATACTATGGGACAGCCGATAGATCCTCCTATCACTTCATGGGATCGATTGGAAACTTTTCAGGTACCGGACCCGGATGCACCAGGAAGATTTGACCATATCCAAGCGTTTATAGATCAAAATAAAGATCGTTATTTAATGGGAAGCGTCGGTATAAGCGGTTTTAATTTCGTCACATTCCTCAGAGGTTTTGAGAACGTAATGGAGGACTTTTATTTTGAGCGGAAATACATTGAGAAATTGATTGATATTGTATTCTCCTTTGAAAAAAGAATCATTGAGCATTACAGTCGTTTCGAGTTGGATGCCATTGCTTTCGGCGACGATTGGGGTACACAGAATAGCCTGATGATAAATCCGAGCATGTGGAGAGAAATATTCAAACCACGCTATAAGGAATTATTCGACTTTATCCGTCGCAAAGGTATGCATATCTATTTTCATTCATGTGGTTACATCAAAGATATCATACCCGATTTTATAGAATTGGGAGTAAACATCTTGAATTTGAACCAACCCGACTTGTTCGGAATTGAAAGGTTGTCTCAGGATTTTGGTGGTCAGGTTTGTTTTTGTTGTCCGGTTGACCATCAAACCGTTGCCATCAACGGTACAAAACATGAGATATACAATTATGTTAAACGTCTGGTAGAATATTTGGGTAGATTTAACGGTGGATATATCGGATATATTGAAGAATATCACAGCATTGGTATGAGTGATGAGAATTATCAAATTATAATAGAAGCCTTTGAACTTGAATCAAGGGGACGGTTCTTGTGATTCATATTCTTTTTGAATCTATTTCTACTAAAGGATCATTGGTTTTAACTATTAAAAATTTTAATATCTAGGATATGAATCACAAGAAGCACGAAGCCGCTGCTGTAGCAGCGGCAGCATTTTTTTCCTTTAAATTTT
>CAZJOD010000051.1:0-21396 GCA_964547525.1 uncultured Clostridiaceae bacterium | reverse complement strand
ATGAAAATATGTTATATTAATTACCGGTTAAGAGCAATAGGTTATCTGAAAAATCATTCCGATAGTCGATTATATTTTTCTTTAATGCTATTTACCGTTGCTGCAGAACCTTCAAGCATAACTTCAATTCCCGAATCGGTATAGTTCTCCTGAATAGAAATTGCATGTTTTCTGATGTATGAAGTAAATCCGGCTTGGCTATAGGGCAAAAACAAGCTGGATTTAATTACCGAATTCGATGTCATATCAGCCATAACGTTTAAAAGCTTGTCTATACCCGCACCTGTCAATGCAGAAACTTCCACCCAAGGAGCACGGTCTGCCAACCTTATCATGTTTTCCTTGGCTTCAGGCAGATCCGTTTTGTTTAAAACAAGAATACGTGGAGTATCCGATGCTCCTAAGTCTTCTAATATCTTTTCCACGGTTTGCATTCTGTTTTCAGCCAATTCCGATGAAATATCGGCAATATGAAGAATCACATCGGCATATAAAGCTTCTTCAAGAGTAGATTTAAACGCTTCAACCAAATGATGCGGCAGATTACGTATGAATCCGACCGTATCGGTCATTAGAGCTTCACTTGTATATTTGTCGTATTTCAATTCAAATTTTCTTGTAGAAGGATCTAATGTAGCAAACAGTTTATCTTCGGTAAATACGTCCGAACCACAAATTTTATTTAAAAGAGTGGATTTACCGGCATTGGTATAACCAACCAAAGCGAAAACGGGTAATGATCCTTTTCTTCTGCTTTGATGTAATACATCACGCTGTTTTTCTACGGATTCCAACTGTTTTTCCAGTGAAGATATTCTACGAAGTATATGTCTACGATCGGTTTCCAACATAGTTTCACCGGGACCTCTTGTTCCGATTCCGCCTCCTTGCCGGGACAGTTCATGTCCGAGACCTAACAATTGAGGCATAGTATATTTAAGTTGTGCCAGTTCTACTTGAAGCTTGCCTTCTCTTGATTTTGCCCGGCCTGCAAAAATATCCAAAATCAAATTGGTACGATCGACAACTTTTGCACCGGTTACTTTTTGAATATTTCGCACCTGTGTACCTGTCAGTTCTCTGTCAAAGATTAAAACGTTAGCGCCTAAAGATTGTCTTAGTATTGCAATTTCCTCAACTTTACCTTTACCTATCATATATGCCGGATCTTTTTTAGGTCTTTTTTGTTTTATTTTATGAAGTACCGTACCACCTGCGGTATATGTTAATTCTTCCAACTCGTCTAACGATATGTCAGCTTCGGATCTGCCGTTTATCATTTTAGACTCCGGAGTTTCTATAGCTATAAGAATCGCTCTGTCATCTGCGGTGCCGGTGTCAAACGTGTCTTTTTTAAGTAGGCGGTCGTTTTCCCTGATTATATCCATTAAATCATGTATAGATTTGTCATAAAACGAATAAGGCCCATAAAGACGTGCTTTTCCGGCGCTTTGTATATTTTTAACCAATTCGTCTTGTGCCACATCAAATGATAAATATAGTTCGGAAGGAACAGCCGCCGATATGGACACAGGTTTTCCGTTTCGTACCGAAACTGCCGCTATAGCATCAAAATTTAATGTATGAAGAGTATTCAGGTCAATTTGTGATAAAGCGGATGACCCGTTAGGGTGAGTGTGGATACACCTTATTCCGTTGGTACGTGTCAAGCTTTTTCTACCGTCAGGTTTTGGTAACGGAGCTGTTTTTTCAGTACCTAAACTGACAGCTGTAACATATCCCCTACGGTCTATATAAACTGCTATCTCTTTATTAATTTCCGATGATAAAAGAGACATTTCCGCTAATAACTCCTGTGATATAAACTGGTTATAATCTGTCCTGATATCATACAGGGTTTCGGCCTTTTTTATAAAGTTTTTATTTACAGATACGATTTCTCCGTGAATTTCTCTCATACATGTCCGTCCTTATTTAAATCATTTTTGTAAAGTCTTTTGACAGCAATGTGATATGTCGGTATATTTTATTATACCGCTTCAACAGGCTTTTATTTACTCAAGATATTTTATAATACATATGGAAAGTATAACATAAATATTAAGTTGTTATCAGTATTTTCAATTAATCTATAATAATTATTGTTCTAAAATTTACAGTTCCCATATTTATATCATAAAATTTGCAGATTGTTCATATAATCTATTAGATTGATATAAAAGCGGGGGAACATTGTTGAGACCTGATATTGAAAAAAGGGTTATAGATTCGGCGGAATATATAATAGAAAATAAATCAACTGTGAGGGCTGCGGCTAAATTTTTGGGGGTATCAAAATCGACTGTACATAAAGATGTGACAGACAGATTGCTTGAAATTGACAGCAATTTGGCGGAACAGGTAAGAAGAATATTGGATATAAACAAAGAAGAACGACACATCAGAGGAGGTGAAGCGACAAGAAATAAATATAAAATATAATGCTTTTGCTTTCTACTGAGATTAATCTCTTAGAAGTGAAATCATATATATAATAGTTTAAAACAACAATAACGATTTAACACCCCTATATCCTCTTATAAACGGTAATGGCATAAGTTATAATGAGTCGTTTATTTCCATATGGTTGCATTGTTATTATTTACAGCCCATAAAGAAGGTCATGTAAAAGAAGGCTTACGGAATAAAGCCGTTATCCGACTTTGTTCCGTAACACTTAGTTGTACTCGGTGACAGATAATTTTTGTATAAAAATCATTGCAATACATAGTTAATATAGGATAGAATATATGTGTATTGTTAAAGTATGCGCAAAACGGAAAAAACAACTATGAACGGCGATGGATATAAATTTATAAATTACATAAAATAGAGTATCTATGGAGCAAATAGGATTCCATGCAGAATCATTTTATTAATAGCCTAATAGCCGAGTATAGGTCATGTTAATGACATTACCGTAAACCTGGAGGTTTGTTCCTCGATGGTTTCTTATTTATAACTACAGAAAGGGGTTGTTGTTGTTTGGGTATCGGATTGGATATAGGTATTGATTTAGGTACAGCCAGTGTGCTTGTTTATATTAAAGGAAAAGGAATAGTATTGCAGGAACCTTCGGTTGTTGCAATTGATAAAAATACAAAAAAAGTGCTTGCGGTTGGTGAATCGGCAAGATTAATGTTAGGTAGAACACCCGGGAACATCGTTGCTATACGACCTTTAAGAGACGGCGTTATATCGGATTATGAAATTACCGAAAAAATGATGAAGTATTTTATAGAGAAGGTTTGCAGAGGGATGTTATACAAATTATTTAAACCACGCATTATGATATGTGTTCCAAGTGGTGTAACCGAGGTTGAAAGAAGAGCTGTTATAATGGCCGCAGAAAAAGCCGGTGCCCGTAAGACATTATTGATAGAAGAACCTATAGCGGCTGCCATAGGCGCAGGCATCGATATTGCCAAAGCATGCGGAAGTATGGTTGTTGATGTAGGAGGGGGAACTACAGACATCGCTGTTATATCATTGAACGGTACGGTTGTTAGCGAATCATTAAAAATAGCGGGAGATAAATTTGATGAAGCCATAGTTAAGTATATGAAGAAAAAGCATAGTTTGGCTATTGGTTATCGTACAGCCGAAGAAATGAAAATAAGAATCGGTACGGCATATCCTAGAGCTCAGGAAGTTACAATGGAAGTAAGAGGTAGAAATTTAATATCCGGTTTACCTAGAACCATTGAAGTTTCATCTACAGAAATGCTTCATGCGTTGGAAGAAGTGGTCGCAAGTATTGTAGAAGCGGTCAGATTGGTATTGGAAAACACACCGCCCGAATTGGCTTCGGATATAGGGGACAGAGGTATTGTGATGACCGGAGGAGGCAGTTTGTTGCATGGATTGGACAAGCTGATTCAAGAAAAAACCGGTATTAATGTGATAGTAGCAGATGATCCGATATCATGTGTGGCTTTAGGAACCGGTGCCGCGTTGGAGTACAGTGAAACTTTGGAGCAATTGGAATTCAATCAGGAAAAGTATTAATAAGGGATTAGCCGTTGATATGAAGGCATATATAACAATTGTCATTTTTATTGTTATAGTATCATATATATTTGTAGCATGTAAAAGTATTGATAGAAGTCAAGAGAATATTGATTTACAAACCGATAAAGGATTTGTTAAAGACAATACCGATCAAGATTTCGAAAACTCCCGGAAACAATCTGAAATATATTTAGATAACACTTCCGATTGTAAAGATATATTGGAAAATAAGGAAGGTATCGATTATCACTTTTTCGACTGTGTTATAAGCGGTAGAAAAAGCAAAGTGCATGTATTGGAAATTTATGTTGAAAATAAAAATGTGACCTTAAAACCTGTTTTATCTTTCAATATGGTTTTCGGATATGAAAAATTATCGGATATGGTTGAAAAGCAAGAGGCTATAGCGGGAGTGAACGGTGGCTTTTCGTATGAGTACGGAAGACATGGCGGTGTATTTATAGCGAATAATAATTATTATAACTGGAAAACCGGGCAATACCCGGTCTTTCTGTTTAGAAACGACGAATACCAAATAATTGAGTCGAAAGATTTTAGATCATATATTCAGATTGCCGGTAAGAAAATGGAACTTCACGGAATCAACAAACCTCATGAATACACAGCAAATATGATTTTATACAACCGCTTATATGGCAACACAGACAGGATAACAGAAGAGCATTACGTTGTAACGGTTAAAAATAATATCATTTCGGAAGCCGGAGTTAGATACGGTGAACAACCTATACCTGAGAACGGATATTTAATCACTATGGGAAAGCCGTTTGACCTTTTATATCTAAATGAGTTATATAAACCGGGGTATGATGTTCAAATAATCCACCAACCGTTTTTAAACGAGACCGATTGGGCTGTAGAGTGCGGAGACCGTCTTGTAAAAGACGGACAAAATGTAGCACCTGAACATAGCGGTTGGGTTGGAACTTTAAACGGATATGATCCTAGGACGGCCGTAGGTATAAAACGAAACGGCAATCCTGTATTTGTGATTGTAGATGGAAGACAACCGGGGTATAGTGTGGGAGTTACTGCTAAAGAACTTGCGGATATACTTATAAATCTTGATGTGATTGATGCTGTTATGCTTGACGGGGGCGCTTCAAGTGAAATGATTTTTAACGGAGAAATTGTGAGCCGGCCTTCATATAAAGGTCAGGAGAGACCTATGGCAAGTGCGTTTATAGTAGTAAATTCCGCCTATTAGCTGTATTTTATAATTGTTAAATATCATGACCCTAATTTCTTTTCCAGTGAAGATATTTTTTCGTTTATTAAACGAATACTTTTTTCCAAACCGATAATTTTATCATATATCGCCTCTAAAGCCTTAAATTCACCGGAATGGGTTGTTTTTTCGGAAGAATAAGCGGTGTTTGTGACAGATGCCGGTGTTTTTATGAAACTCAATGTCAAACCGTTTGAAAAATTTCCGGGCAGAAGGTTTGCTTGAATAATTTGATTATCTATATTAGCTACCACATTGAAATGTAAAATGCTATTTCGTTCATTGAAATCCAAATATTTAACCGTTATGTTTTCAGAATTTCCCGAATCAACAATATATTGAACTTGTCTATCGTCTCGCCAATATATTATTTCTGTATCTTCGGAAAGATATATTTGCGGTAGAATATCAGGGTTCGGACATTTGACGGTTTCTTGCTCGGTAGATAACGTCAATGAAATATCTGAAAAGTTTCTTTTGACTATATATGTGGCGTCTTCATATTTTTTTACATAAGCTAAAACTATTTTGTTTTTATAACATGACATTACCGGGGAGTATATTATATCTGCAGGTTTTGTCAATGGGACGAACTTGCCCCATTTTTCTGTAGATTGTTCAAATACTCTTACACCGGCGGTATCTTTACCTTCGGATGAAGTCGTATATAAAAGTAGTATTTTACTCTTACAACTTACTACAGTATATGGAATATATTGATCGTTATAATTTATGTAATCAACTGCAACCGGTTGTTGAGGCTTACCGTCTTTGATATTTTGATGACAAATTATTTTTTTACCTGAATTGTCGACTATAAAAAATGTATGTAAACTGTCATTTATGGGTATGACCTTCGGATACATATTATAATCAGGATTTGTTTTGCTTTGCAGCACATTAATTGATTTGGTTTGGGAACCGTTTTGTATAATCAATTTTATAGCACCGTTTTTATTACGGTAAATAACATATATTGTATTATCAATATCAAGATTTATGCTGTAATCTTTTTTCGCATCTTCAGCATTGGATACGGCATTATTCCATTTACCGGAAGCTGAAAGCAATGAAGAACATATGCCGAAGTCACTGTGAAAATAGTAATTTACGATATTACCGTTTGATTTAATTATTATATATTGAAAGTTCGGATAATTGGTCAAATAAATCACATCCTTTATATTTCTATAAATATTATGTAACATATTCTGGTTTTATTCATATTATACAGTGAAAAATTAATTATTAAGGAGGCATATGGATGAGTGCAGAACGTGACAGAGTTGTTGCCGGTCTTATTACGGAAGGAGATTTAAGACATATTAGGGAAGCTGTCTGTATACATACAGAAAAAATATATGATTCTTGTAAAGACAAGGACTGTATTGAAGACGCTCAGGTTATCTTCAAAAATCCCAGATGGGTTCAAATGATTATAAATAAAGCGATTAGCGTTAGAATAACTAATGCCGAAGTTAAGTATGTATACACTGATGTCGAACCGGTTCCGTTTAAGAGAGGTTTTTACACCATAGACACGAAATATTTCATCAAAGTTGACCTTAATTTCTTAGTACCGGGCAATCCTAAGGGTAGTCATGTGATACCCGTAGAAGGCCTTGTGGTATATGATAAAAAAGGTATTTTATTTGGTTCAGAGGGTAATGTAAAAATATTTAAATCTTATTACAACGAGAATGCTCCGGACAGACAAGTAGGGAACATACTGCAACAAGACAACCAACCTATAGTAAAGGTTGAAGTTGCAAACCCAATAGCATTAAATGCAAGAATTGTAGAGGTTTGTGAACGCAAAAAAGATTGTTGTATTGATGATATACCCAAGTGTATTCTTGATTGTCTATGCGATTGCGAATGCGATGTTGCAGGAGTAGACGAAAATCGTCCTCACGGTCCGACAAGAGAAGTAGTCGTATCTATCGGATTATTTTCTATTACCAAATTGCTAAGAGTTGTTCAATTAATGATACCCGCGTTTGATTTCTGTGTACCGGAAAAAGAATGTGTTTCATCTGATGATGAAAGTCCTTGCGATATATTCGATACAATCGATTTCCCGGTTGATGAATTCTTCCCTCCGCAAATACATGACTTCCCATGTGGAGCCGGAGATGATAATAAGCATCACCATCATAAGTTTTAACCGCAGATCATTCCTCTTAAAAAGTGGAGCAACAAAAAAGTTGCTCCTTTTTTATAGTGGTGATTATTTATTTTTCAATGTATATAGGTTATATTTAATAATATTAAAAAGACATTGTACTTATTTGCACCGGTTTGGTACAATATTAACAGAAATGACACGGAGGATTGATAGAATGTATTTGTATAATACAATGACAGGAAAAAAAGAAGAATTTATACCTTTAGAAACAGACAAGGTTAAGATATATTCATGCGGACCGACCGTCTACAATTATTTTCATATAGGAAACGCCCGTCCATTCATTATATTTGATTGCTTAAGAAGGTATTTGGAGTATAAAGGCTATAGTGTGACGTTTGTACAAAACTATACCGATATCGATGATAAAATGATTAATAGGGCTAACGAAGAAGGTATAACAATACAAGAACTCGCTTCACGATATATTGCCGAATATCTTATCGATGCTAACGGCTTGGGTATCCGTCCGGCTGATGTACATCCAAAAGCAACCGCGCATATTGACGATATAATAATTTTCATTACCGGTTTGATTGAAAAAGGATACGCATATGAAGTGGACGGGGATGTATATTTTAATACTGAAAAATACACCCAATACGGTAAATTGTCACACAAAAAATTAGATGAACTTGAAGCCGGTGCGCGGGTTAACGTAGATGAAAAAAAGCGTAACCCTATGGATTTTGCTCTGTGGAAGGCAAAAAAGGAGAATGAACCGTTTTGGAATAGTCCTTGGGGTGAAGGCAGGCCGGGTTGGCACATTGAGTGTTCTGTAATGGCTATGAAGTACTTGGGAGATACAATTGACATACACTGCGGAGGCGCGGATTTGGTGTTTCCCCATCATGAAAACGAAATAGCTCAAAGTGAAAGTGCAACGGGAAAAACTTTCGCCAGATATTGGTTACACAACGGATTTATTAATATAAATAATGAAAAGATGTCGAAATCCAAAGGTAACTTTTTTACCGTTAGAGATATTACACAACACTTCGAATATGAAGTATTAAGATTTTTTATGCTGTCGGCTCATTACAGAAGTCCCATCAATTTTAGTGACGAATTGCTGCAGCAGGCTAAAAGCGGCTTGGATCGCATATATGAATGCTTGTCGAATTTAAAACATACAATAGATAATGGTAATGACACCGGATTAGATACTCGTATTGAAAAAGATATTAACGATTATAAAACTAAGTTTGATAATGCTATGGATGACGATTTAAATACTGCCGATGCCATTTCAGTTTTATTTGAGTTGGTTAGGTTCACAAATTCCGCATTAAAAACCGGAACAATAAATAAAGGTGAAGCGGAATTATTATACGGTGTTTTTAAAGAGATGGGAAATGTTTTAGGAATATTACAAAACGAAAAAAGTGATGATATTGATAATGAAATAAAAGAACTAATTGAAAAACGTCAAAAAGCGCGAAAAGAAAAAGACTGGAAAACAGCCGATGCCATAAGGGATAAACTCAAGGAAGCCGGTATTGTGTTGGAAGATACCCCTCAAGGAGTAAAGTGGAAAAGAGGCTAACGGTTAATTGATTATTTAAAGAGGTGTTTATATGAATGAAGAGATAATAGGTGTTATTAAGTCCGAACAATATGATCCTTGGTTAAATTTAGCCTTTGAGGAATACCTACTCGATAATATACACCCCGATGAAGTCATACTTTTTTTATGGCAAAATAAGAATACGGTTGTTATCGGTAGGAATCAAAACGCATGGAGGGAATGTTCCACGATATTATTGGAAAAAGAAGACGGGAAACTGGCCAGGCGGTTGTCAGGCGGTGGAGCGGTTTATCACGATACCGGAAATTTAAATTATACCTTCATTACCGGCAAGAACAAATTTAATCTCGATAAACAGTACCGAGTTATATTAAATGCGGTTCAAAAATTATCCATACCTGCAATAATGACCGGTAGAAACGACCTTGTCGCAGACGGTAGAAAATTTTCCGGCAATGCTTTTTGTCATAGAAATAACGGTTCTTATCATCATGGAACTTTGCTTGTTAATGTTGATATGGATAAATTGTCTCGGTACCTTAGAGTTTCAACCGAAAAAATGAATGCAAAAGGTGTGAAATCGGTAAAGTCAAGAGTAGTAAATTTGAATGAGTTTGTCCCGTCTTTAAACGTTGCCGATATTTCCGAACGATTGATTGAAAGTTTTGAGGAGCTTTATGGGAAAACACTGTATAGAAAAACCGGATTTAATGAATTCGATATGGATAAAGTAATGGAACTATATGAAAAATATTCTTCTTGGAATTGGATATATGGTGAGACTCCTGCTTTTGATCTTGAAATAAATGATAAATTTCAATGGGGAGAAATACAGTTGCAATTTAAGCTTAAGGAAGGTATTATAAAAAAAGCAGTCGCTTATTCGGATGCGATGGATGAAGATTTTATTCTTTTATTACCTGAATGTTTTATCGGTAAAAGTCCGGGAGATGTGGAAATTTTTGAAAAGCTCAGGTCTAAATTTAGCGAAGATAAGCATAAGCAAGCTGTTTCGGATATAATAGAAATGTTGGGAAACAGAGATTTATAGGATGTGTTATATACGGAAAATAAAGAGCGAATAAAATTGAATGTTAATCAAATGTCGCCATTGGCTTTGGCCTTTGTTGGTGATGCGGTTTACGAACTGCATATCAGAGATTATATTTTATCGAAAGGAAATCTTACAGCGGGTAAACTGCATAAGATGGCGATAAAGTACGTTTGTGCACAAGGACAAGCTTATGCGGCGTCTATGCTGAAAGATGTATTTACCGATGAAGAAGCTTATATTTTTAAGCGGGGAAGAAACGCATGGTCTCCAACGGTTCCGAAAAATTGTACCGTAATGGATTACAGGCAAGCCAGTGCATTAGAAGCTTTAATCGGTTATTTACATTTATCCGGAGAACATACCCGAGTAAATGATCTTATAAATCTATGTATAGAAAATATCAACAGTAAGGATGAATAGTTTATGGATAAAAGAAAGAATGATTCGTTACAAGACAATTCATTTGAATCGGAAGATTATATATACGGGAAAAATCCCGTTTTAGAATATATACGATCACAAAAGCCTGTTAACAGAATTATGCTGATGGAAGGGATTAATCCCTCGACATATGCACAAATTATGAACGAATCGAAAAAATATAATGTAGAAGTCAGGATAGTTAAAGCTTCACAGATAAATAACATAGCGCCACAATCGGTTCATCAAGGAGTAATAGCATATATTTCACCTGTGACCTATTGTGATGTTGAAGATATATTTAATAAAGCGAAAGAGGACGGAGAAAGCCCTTTTATCTTGGTATTGGACGGTTTGACCGACAGTAGGAATATAGGCGCTGTTATACGGTCTGCAGAAGCCGCCGGTGTACATGGTGTGATTATGGCCAAAAGAAGAGCCGCCGCCATAAATGCTGCAAGTGTTAAGGCTTCGGCCGGAGCCGTCGGTAAAATGTTGATAGCAAGAGTGTCCAATATAGCGTCAACAATAGATGAATTAAAGGATAAAGGCCTGTGGATCACCGGAGCGGATATAGCGGGAACTCAACCGTATTATATGTGTGATTTTAAAGGGCCGGTCGCACTTGTTATCGGAAGTGAAGATAAGGGAATCAGTAGGCTGGTTATGGAAAAGTGTGATTTTTTATCTAAAATACCGATGAAAGGTACAATGAACTCCCTTAATGTGTCGGTTGCCACCGGTATATTTTTATTTGAAGCTCTAAAACAAAGGATGAATGACCGGTGAAGAAAACGGTTAAAAAATTTCTTTTAGTGGACGGATATAACATTATAAACGCATGGCGCGACATATTCGACCCTCGTAATGATCTGGAACATAATCGTTCAATACTCACCGATATTTTATTGGATTTCCAAGGTGGTAATGATATTCAAGTGATTGTAGTATTTGATGCACACATGGTAAAAGGTGGCAAGGAAAATATTGAAACGATTTTTGATCTGATAATTGTTTATACCGGGGAAAACGAGACAGCCGATAATTATATTGAAAGATTTGTATATGAAAACGGTTCTACACATAGGATTTGGGTTGCCACATCCGATTATCTTGAACAAACTTTAGTTTTAAGTAACGGTGGTGCACGTATAACGCCTAATGAATTAAAAAGGCTTTTAAACGATTCAAAAAAGGATCAACGTAGAATAATAGAATCAAATAACACTCAAGGAAATTCTTTGATGAACTTCCTTACTTCGGAACAAATATTAATATTGGAAAGATTAAGGAGAAAAAAACATGGGTCAAATTAAACTTAATGTTTCATCCGGCATTTGTGGTATGCAGACTGTTATTATTGCCGAATGCGATGATATGCAAAATGTACATTTGACTGTTAACAGCGGGTGCGGTCAAATCATGGAGTTGGCAAAGCAAATAAAAGATGTGGATGCTTTTATCGAGCTTTTCTCAGGTTTCGGTGAAGGTCAAGCTTATAAAGCCGCAAAAGCGACCATAAAGCATGCGGCGTGTCCGGTTCCGGCGGCAATTATAAAAGCTGTAGAGGCGTCCGCAGGAATGGCTTTAAAAAAAGACGTACATATTACATTCGATTGACTAATGCCGCGGCAATCATAGATAGGTACCCTTCAACCGGAACATATTCGGGTATACTGTTTCCGGAGCCTAAGGCATACCCTCCTTTAGAAGCAATCGTTAACATATTGCAGGACCTGTTATATATTTGTTCGGGTGTCGATCTGCAAATAAAATCTACGTCAATGCCGCCTAAAAGCGCCATTCTCATATTCATTTGCTCATATGCTTTTTCAATGGGTATTATATTATCTTCAAAAGAATGTCTGGCATGGTATTTCATATCATCTACCATATCGTCGATAATTTGTCCGTAATATCCGCAGGAGTGTAATATAGAGTATTTTCCCGCTTTTTTTATAGTTTCCGAAATTTTAGTATGCCAAGGGAAGACATATTTTCGCATTTGCTCCAAAGATAGCATGGTTTGAGTGTTAAATCCCCAATCGTCATTAGAAATACAAGCGATAACACAATCATGCTCCGAACTGATACTATAATAATCCATAAGTGTCTTTCCCACTTTATCAAATATGGCTTTTGCAAGATCCGGCTGATCCGCTAACATGAAACATAAATTATCAAACCCTGTCAAAGCGATAACATTTTCCAAAACACCTCCGGGACCGTATGGAATTAAACCTAATCCTTCGGGTTTTCTTTCAGCTAAATATCCTATAAGTGAATAGTCGTAATTATTTGCATCCGGCCAAGGGTATTTTTCGAAATCCGTTTCGTTTTGTATTGCAAAACCTTGATTTAATGAAATTGTTTTTTTGTGTTCTTTATGACCCGTTTGAAATGATATTGGACATGCGTGGAATGTAAAATAGTCATATCCCGCGTTTGCATATGCGGTCATATTGAGAAGAGATCTTTCATTAGCTCCCATACCTGATACGATTTTATATCCTGCAAATTTTTCATATAACGGTCCGTTTAAAAAGAACTCAAACAAAGTAAACCGATCCGGTTTTTTTCCTGCAAGTATTTTTAATATATTAGTATAATCCGGTTGTCCGGCAATGTCTTTTAAAAACTCTATGTCTGTATATTTATAAATAAATTTTTTCATGTTATCAGTTCCTTTCCAATCCGGTTAAAATAGAGAATATGAAACCGGAAACCACCTTGTTGTTGAAATGAAAATATATGTTACTTTTAAAATCATTTTGATAATTATAACATAAAAAAACAACCTTTGGCAGGAAATTTTTATGATTTATATATTGTAATCATGATTTTAATATAATAGAATATGTTATAGGGAATGACTAATTGGGGAGAGGATGAGTATGGATAATTTGGTATATGTTTGGGTTGGATTAATAGTGCTGTTTCTCATGATTGAAGGAGCGACTATGGGCCTTACCACAATATGGTTCGCTATAGGTTCTATTTTTTCAATGTTGGCCGCATTATTTGGTTGGTCTTTACAAGTTCAAATAGGACTTGGTATTATTGTTTCATTTATACTGTTCTTTTTTACCAGACCTGTCGCTTTAAAGTATTTAAAAGTAGGACATGTAAAAACTAATGTAAATGCTATTATTGGAAAGACCGGTGTTGTACATCTGGATACTACTGAAAATGAAAGAGGTCAGGTGAAAGTGAACGGTCAGATATGGACAGCCGTTTCTAAAGATCAAACACCTTTGAAAAAAGGAACGGAAATTGAAGTGGTTGCGGTTGAAGGTGTAAAACTAATAGTTAAAAAAATATAATCAGGTGCGGTTCGGTTATACGGATTGTAATGTTTATATAATATTATTGAAAAGGAGAATTAAAAAACATGTGGGTATGGATTATTCTAGGGATAGTTGTGTTAATATTATTGTTTTCCAATATAAGGGTTGTACCTCAAGCGAAATCTTATGTTATAGAACGTTTAGGTGCTTATAACGGCACGTGGGAAACAGGATTGCATGTTAAAGTACCTTTGATGGACAAAATATCCAATATTGTATCGTTAAAAGAAAAAGTTATCGATTTCCCCCCTCAGCCGGTTATCACAAAAGATAATGTAACCATGCAAATTGATACGGTTGTTTATTTTGCAATTACCGATCCGAAAATGTACACATATGGTGTTGAAAGACCGATGTCGGCCATTGAAAACCTGACTGCCACAACATTAAGAAATATCATAGGTGACTTGGAGCTCGATGAAACATTGACATCCAGGGATTTGATTAATACTAAAATGAGAAGTATTTTGGATGAGGCGACAGATCCTTGGGGAATAAAGGTAAACCGTGTTGAAGTAAAAAACATTATGCCTCCTAGAGATATACAAGAAGCGATGGAGAAACAGATGAGGGCTGAAAGAGAACGAAGAGAAGCCATACTAAGAGCCGAAGGTGAGAAAAGATCAGCCATTTTGATTGCGGAAGGCGATAAAGAATCTGCAATTCTAAGAGCTGAAGCAAAGAAAGAAGCTGCTATAAGAGAAGCTGAAGGTGAAGCTCAAGCAATAATGGAAGTGCAAAAAGCTACAGCCGAAGGTTTAAAAATGATACGAGACGCAAATCCTAACAGTGCCGTATTGGCTCTTAAAGGCTATGAAGCGTTTGTACGTGCCGCCGACGGAAAGGCTACAAAAATTATTATACCGTCCGATATACAAAATGTCGCAGGACTTGTCACTTCTTTGTCCGAACTGGCAAAAAAGGAGTAAAGACAACAAGTATAAGTGTAATAAGATAATATTATTAATTAGACAGAAGATTGTACCTTCTGTCTTTTTTAATGGGTACATTATTAAACTTGTTTTTAAAATGTAAGTCGACCCATGGATGCTCGATGCAGCCGCGGGTCTTATTGATCTAAGTCTTAAACGTTTGCTTTATATGCTTTCTCAAACTTAATTATTAATTTTTTTATAAATTCTATACATATAATTAAACCTTTGATAAAACCTATTAATAAAGAGAAATGACTTATAGAGCTATATATCCTCCGCTTAAATACGGTGAGGATAAAAAACTCACAGATTGAGTTTAATTTGTGGTACAATGGATGTAAGGCTGGAATTAAGATTCTATGTGCATAAAAAATTTTACGGAGATAATCTGATGATACTTTTAGAAATAGCTGGATTGTGCAGGAAGCACATTACCATAAGTGCAGGTGGAGTGTGGTTCACATGACGGGGGTGGCAGCTTGGCAGATGGAGAACGCAGAAATTTTTTAAATATTAATGAGCGGAAAGTATCTATCATGGTTTTAGCGCTGTTTTCCTCATGGATGTTGGCGTTCCCCTTTGAAGGTCGAATTTTGTATGCAATCGCAGATAATTATAACTTTAATCCACATCAATTGGTTTTTATAGCTGTTGCAAGTCATGCGGCAGGACTACTTTTTTGGGGATTTTTTATAAAAACAAAAAAAACGGCAAAGTATCTTATGTTGTTTTCCTTAGCCTTTTGTATTATTGCATCCGGTATTTTCTTTTATCCTCCCTCCGGATTATGGGGTATTGCTTTAATATTTAGCTCTTTTGTAATAGCTGCCGGTGTAGTGGCATGGAGTTTTTATTTTAAAAGCGGTACTCCAAAAAATGAGCGTATCAAAACTGCTGCTGATGGGCTTATCTATGCCAATATTCTTATGATTCTTTTAAATATGACCGCTATTCACTTTGTTCCCCGGTTAGGACTAGGCCTTTCTATTCTGATGCTTAGTGGTGCGTTTGTATTTGCTTTACTGCTGCCAGTGAACAGTGAATCAATTTCCTCGCAACCATCTGAGCAAAGTGATAATCAGGTAAGCATTTTCAAACCTTTACTTTTTTTATGTCTGTTCATTGTGGTCATTACAATAAATTCAGGATTGATGTATCAGGTAATAGTTCCTGCATTTGGTCATCTGAAGCTGTTTGCAAGCTGGTATTGGGCTGTTCCCTATATTATTGCTCTGTATATTATGAAGAATCTGCCAAGGAAAATAAAACGAAGTTATATATTGTATGTCGCTATGGCTATGCTGGGTATGTCTTTCGTATTTTTTATGACACTTGATCGTACGGCTCTTAGTTATTTTGTTATCAATACACTTATGCTTGGAGCTTTTGGTGTGTATGATCTATTCTGGTGGAGCATACTTGGTGAGATGCTGGATCTGAATAAAAAACCTGCCGGCATTTTCGGAATCGGGTTGTCTGCAAATGTGATTGGTGTGTTGATTGGTGGATTGATCGGAAAAACCGTTATAACATCTGACATTTTGCCTGACACATCTTCAGCCTTAGCTTTAGTTGTAGTATTTGTCAGTCTGGTTATTCTTCCGCTGCTTCACAAGCATCTTTCTATTGTACTTAAAAACCATGCTTTTTTGTCAATGTTAACCGAAATGCCTTCATCTGAACAAAATAAACCGATTTCTAATTTATTGCACTTTGGAAACCTTTCAGAGCGTGAATGCCAGGTGGCCAATCTACTGCTTCAAGGAAAGACATATAAGAAAATTGCCGAGGAACTGTATATCAGTGAAAATACAGTGAAGTTCCATGTCAGAAATATTTATTCAAAACTCAACATTCAAAACCGAACGGAACTTATAGATCTGATATATGATTAATAGGTAATGTATAAAAGATTGTAAATATACCGGTAATAGTGTGTTTTAAGCCTCCTACCCAAAAAAGGTAGGGGGTTTTTACATGTAAACTACCCGATTTAGGTGGTGACATTGTTGCAAAATAAACTATTATTATGTTATAAAAGAGGTGATAGGGGTTGGCTACCTTAAGAAAAAAAATTTTATTGCTTATACTTGTTACATTACTTGGTATAACAGTATCTGTTTTCTTATCGATTATTGGTATAAATAAACTTTTACTCAATGAATATATACGGTTTCTTCTATACTTTTTAATGTCAATAACATTTATCTCAACTATTATTTTGATACAGATATATAAAAATTTTATAGTAGCTGAGGTTATTATAGAAAACCAAATTCTCCACATCATGTCTGCATATCCTTTAGTTGCAGGTAGTTATGAAAAAACTTCATCATTCTCAGATAGTATTGAAATCTATATTTCAAATTTCGGCATTCTTTTGGATTCAAAAATAGTCAAATATAATCAGGGAGGTGACCAACTCAAGGCTGTGGAGATAGGACGTTATTATATCTCTCTCACTTATGGCACTTTTGAACATACAAAAACTATGTGGCTTCTACATGCAGAATTTGATAGTGGAGAGCTTAAGAAAATAACAGAAAGATTTCGATTTGAAACCGGGATTATTCCCGAAATAGTAATATAAGGGGGATTTAATATGTATTGTCAGCATTGCGGTGCAGCAATAGAAAATGCAAGGTTCTGCCCTTCCTGTGGAGGGAAACAGAATAGTCAGGAACAAACAGAATCGTTTAATACAAACAGGCTCGTGGGGTATTCTGATAAAATAAACGATCCGCGAATTGCCGCGGTGATGAAAAAAATGAACAGCTCAGGAATAGTTTTTACATTTATTCTAGCTGTGGTCGTAGTTATAGGTTTTACTGTGGCCGGTGCGGCAGAGGCCGGCGGTTTTGAGCTCCCTTCGGCCTTTTTCATGGGGGTTGGTATTGGCGGATTAATTATTGTAATTGCTTTTTTTCAAAAGTTAAGAACGAAAAATGACAAAACATGGAATGGCGTTATAATAGACAAGCAAGTTAAACAGCCTAGTTACTCAGAACGCCGACAGGGATATTATCAGACCAAGTACACTGTACACATTCGTCTGGAAAATGGTAAAACAAAAACTATGCAGTATACAGAAGATCTTTTTAACTATTATCAAATAGGTGATCATGTGCGGCATCATGCAGGAACGGCAAGTCATATTTTAGAGAAATATGATAAGTCCAACGATACTGTTATTTACTGCATTGCATGTACAAGCAAAAACGATATAAAAAACGATTTATGCCACCGTTGCAAAAGTCCGCTCTTGAAATAGTTATAAAAATTATTAGAGAGGGAACATAATGAAAAAGAAATTGGTGATATCAAAATTTATGATATCAATATAATGCATTAAAATATAAGCAATATGGAGGAATGAAGATGAAGAAATATATTATGTGGATTTTTACCGTTATAATAATTACAACACTTAATTTATACACGTTCCCGGCTTCGGCCGAGCAATCGGATTATTTCTGGGTACTGGTCGATGTGGTTGATTATGATAATGCGGATAAGTGGGCTATTGCTAATGAGCATGAAGCATACAATACTGATTTTTCCTGTTCAGGGGGAATATTTTCCGCAAAAACAACGTTTATTGGTAAAGCTGAGGACTGGCGAAATCCCCCTAAAAAACATGGTGAGGGGGTAAAGGTCACTGCCACTTTCAGTAAGCCCCCCGAGAGAATTGCTCCTGATAAAGAGGTAAACATTTCACTGACTGTTTCGGCATCGGATAATACACTTTCCTTTTTTACCTTCGGTGGCTCCGCGAACGCGGATTTTGACAAACCGGACGTTGTGCCGGGTTCAAGAGGTCGTAACGCCATCCGGTTCATTAACTCCAATGGTGATGATAGATTTGAAGTGGGAGCAAAAAATAACTATGGTACTATCAACGAAACCCTCACTGCAACGATACCTGCGGGCAGAGAAGAAGGTGAGCAGATTGCTCTGCGACAGCAGTTCTATATGGGCGTGTCCATGGGTACATATTATATCTACGAATGGCGGAGCGGGAATTATCAACCGGTTAAAAAGCCACAGAATAGTATAAATCCCGATAAAAATCGAGAAATCCCTTTTGCCGGCGATCCGGATATGAAACGGTCCGGAGTTGGTATCTCTGATTTATATGGAGAAGTTTTAGTTGAGCTATATGATGATGACGGATTTTTTGTTGATGCCTATACTCCCGTTTTAGGAGAGGAGCTTGCTGTTAATGCGGTTATCATAACCGGATCTGACAGCGGCGTTATATTGTCATTGCGCGATATGACAACCTTTGTGATGAAATCCAATTCAGAAGTAAAAGTCGGCGACCAGTCGGAAACCGAAGGCAGGATTGAGCGGCTTGTGGGGCATGTCTGGTGTAACGTAAAGCAAATGCTCAAGGACGGCAGCATGGATATTGAGATGTCTCAGGCTGTAGCCGGAATTAAGGGTACTACCTTTATTCTGGAAGACGACGGGGAAACCTCTACAGTAAAAGTGTTTGAAGGAGAGGTGGAATTTACTGCCCATACCGGGGACCCTATACTTGTGAAAGGTGGGAATGCACTTAGTGTATCTAAAGCCGTACCGGGTACTGTTCAAGCTTTCGACATGAATGTGGAGTTGGCAAAATGGAGCGAAAGTGTACAAGAGATGACTGCCATAGCAATGGAAGAAAGTAAACGCGGCTTATCCGTTGGACCGGTTGAAGGAGTAGTGATCGCTGTTCTTTTACTATGTGGAACGTTAGTATTTGTTTTATTACGTAACAGAAAAAAGACAGCTGAGATCAATAAACAATATAGATATAACCCGGTGGTACAAAACGAACCAATTGCATCCCCCGGACCGTCCCATGAACGAAAATATTGCAAACACTGTGGGCAACCGTTGCCGGTAACCGGTAAGTTCTGCACCGGATGCGGGCAATCAAAAACATAATCTGTAACAGGGTGTCAAGGGGACGGGGGTATTGACACATGTTAGTGTATATGGTAAGTTACTAAAGAGGTGATTGGTATGCCAAGAGGACCAATAAGAAAAGTGGGAGTGGTATACCATGTCCTTATAGAGGGGAATAAATCGTCAGACCCTATTCGAGGATGGGCAAGATAGTGAAAAGTTTATTCAAACTTTACAGAAATACAGAGAGATTCATGAACACAGGTTATTTGCTTATTGCCTAATGGGAAATCATGTCCATTTACTGTTAATGAAAGTTAAGGAACCATTAGAGACTGTAATGGGAAGAATTTATGGCAGCAATGTTTTGTGGTATAACTAAAATATGGAAGGGTAGGGTATCTGTTTCAGGATCGGTTTAAAAATGAACCGATAGAAAATGATACATATTTCCTTACAGTACTAAGATACATTTTTAAGAACCCGGTAAAAGCCTAAATAATAACAAAATACAAAACTATAGGTGGTCTAATTATACTGATTATATAAAAGGAAATAGTAAGACAGATATCGAATTTACGCTTGATATTATTAATTCAAATAGGAAAAAAGCGATAAGTGGATTTATTGAGTTTATAAAAAAAGATAACAACGATGAATGTTAAAAAAAGAGAAACTACAGATAACAGATGATGAGACTAAAACAATAATCAAAGAATAAAACGTGACAATAACCCCGTCCCCATGTCACCTACCCGCAAAGCATGTTTTATTTGATAGCTGGTATGCTTATCCTTCTACTATAATAAGTGTTATGAAGCTAAAACTTCATACTATTGCACGGCTAAAAGATACTACAAGAATCAAATACCTCTTCAATGGAGAAAAAATGACTTTGAAGGAAATCTATAAGTCTCAAAAAAAGAGGCGTGGCCGTTCAAAGTACCTTCTTTCTGTTATGACTGCTATTTACAACCAAGAGGAAGATACCTTGGATGTCCGGATTGTATTTGTACGAGATCGTAATAACCGTAATAAATGGATTGGAATTATCTCAACTGACCTTTCCCTTTCAGAGGAACAGATAATTCAGACGTATGGTAAACGCTGGGACATAGAGGTATTCTTCAAAATGTGCAAGTCGTATCTTAATCTTGGTAAAGAGTTTCAAGGCTTATCGTATGATATGATGACTGCACACACTGCTGTAGTATTCAGCCGGTACATCATGCTGGCAGTTGAAAATCGAAATGGTAAAGATGACCGCACGATGGGTGAATTATTCTACCTTTACTTCGATGAAATGCAGGATATTCAGTTTAGCGAAGCCTTGTCAGTAATCCTTGAAATACTTGCCGTAACCCTAAATGAGTTTTTTATGTTGGAAAAGCAGCAAGTCAGTGAATTTTTGGATGTTTTCATATCTAAACTGCCACAACATCTGCAAAGTAGATTGCCAAAACGAAAGGTTGCTTAAAGAATTATACTATTCATAGCTCTATATTGAATTCTCAAGGTATGTAATTACATTATTTTACTGCGAAGTTTGAGTTATTTAACTTTATTTTCTAGAAAAACGGGATAAACAAATAAATTGTATATTCTATAATATTGTTATATTATGGATTTTGGAGTATAATATAATTATTATAGAAATAAAAAAGGTTAGAGCATATGATTTATTCATTAGATGAATTAAAGAGAATTATAGAGCCGATAGCAAGCAAATATGCTATTTCAGTTGTTTATTTGTTTGGCTCATATGCAC
>CAZJOD010000050.1:17054-21708 GCA_964547525.1 uncultured Clostridiaceae bacterium | reverse complement strand
TACAGCTTTTACGCATTTGTCTTCACATCGGCCGACTCCGATTATGCCGTATCCGGCTAAGGCTAGATTCCGGCATACTGCCAATCCTATTCCCGAGGTAGCTCCCGTAACCATAATAGTTTTTATCATGTTTTCCTCCTCATTTTACAAACCATCCCCACACATGCCAAAATCCAAGTGAATTTGCCAATAATGAAGATATTAAATAAGCCGATATAATACTCACTATGAATAGTGTCAGTGAAACCAGCGTAATGCTTCTTAAAATTCTATGTACCTTTTTACCATACCGTGGATAAGTTGCGAGGGCAGGTAAACCGGTTTTGCCTGAAGCGGCATTTATACTGTTTTTATGAAAACGCATATATGCACGAACCAATTGGCGAATATAAGATGCACAATATATCGTGCCTGTAACTGACAATATTGACAATGCAAAAAAAGCTATTGCAAATAATATGGCACTCCAATACGGCATAGTCGGTAAAAGATTATAGATATTTATATTTATAGCGAGACAAAACCCTATTGTCAAAGATGTAACCACCAATGAAATCATAACGAAAACCCATGCATATAAAATAATAAAAACAAAGAAAACAAATATGTCTGCAAATATAAGACCGATAATATTTATAAGTTTTTTACCGGTTGTCTTTTGAGTCTCTTTTGTTGATAAATATTGTTCCGCAAGCATAGCGGGATTTCCAAGTTTCGCCGCAATTTCTTCTTCCGAATAACCGTCAGCCGTTTTATAACTGAAATGGTCTTCATACTCGGCAATAATATCGTCAATATCGTCTATTTGATTATCACGAAGCTCTTTAGTAAGCTTATCTAGAAAATCATTCTTTTTCATTACTGTCTCCTTCCAAAATACTTTTTATTGATTCAATAAAATTCAACCATTCGGATTTATCCGAAATATACTGCTGCCGTCCAAAATCTGTCAATTTATAATATTTCCTGGCAGGTCCTCCGCTTTCTTCTGACAAATAAGTTGTGACCAGTCCGTCGTTTTTAAGTTTACGTAAAATCGGATATACGGTTCCATCTGATATGTCAATACGTCGAGAAATATTTTCGGATATATCATAACCGTAGCAATCACATCGGTATAACATTGATAAAACACAGAGTTCTATCACACCTTTTTTGTATTGGACATTCAATAAATACACCTCCTCACAACAGGAAACAATACTAAACCATATGTACTATTAAATAATATATAGTAGTGTACATGGTTTTGTCAATAGGTAAAAAAAATTTTTTACCTGATATGCAAGTGACGATGCTAAGCTAAAATTTATACATGATTTTATAAAGGCATGGAATAAGGTGATGAATGCAGACCGGTTTGATATTAAATAAAATAGGTAATATAGAAAATATAAATTTTACATATGCTTTATTAATAAAGGGCGGAAAATCCGTCCTTTATTATTTTACATTCGAGATAATCTATAAAATTCAAGTTTTTAAACATCAATTATTTTTAATTCAAGGTTCCGGTCTGTAAATCCGAACCTGATTTCTGCCTGAATTTTTAGCGGTATATAAGGCATTGTCGGCTTTTTCCACTAGCCCTTCAGAAGTGTCGGCATGTTTGTATACGCTAATACCTGCAGAAAAAGTAATTTTTCCTACTGTCGGAAAATCAAAATTTTCAATGTTTATACGCAATCTTTCAAGTAATGCATATGAATCGTCTTCGGTACAATTTGGCATTAATATAATAAATTCTTCTCCACCCCATCTGCCAAAAATGTCTGTAGATCTTAACATAAATTTTATATTGTTTGAAAATTGCCATAATACATTATCACCGATATTATGTCCATAATTGTCATTAACTCTTTTAAAATGATCAATATCCAAAATTGCTATACAAAAGCATATTGAATACCTGTTTGATAAAGCTATATACTCATGCATAACTTCCATCATTTTTCTACGGTTAAAAATACCGGTCAATTCGTCTGTTAAAGACATTTCTTTAAGTTGTACGTTCATTTTTGATATTTCTTTATCTTGCATGAACAGTTTCAAATGTCTGTTATAGTTAAGAATGTTCCCAATATATAATAAAAATATAAAGACTAGAGATATTAGGAATTCGGCTAACCAAATTGAAAAGTCGGCAATAAATATATTTAAGAAAATCCCTAATCCGACAATTAAGACACATAAAATTATACCTGAGAAATACGGGTTTTGTATGCAGGTTAACGAAACAATAAAAGAGACAAGCAAGAAAGAACTGAAACTGTAAATTCCGTTTCCAAACATAAACACAACAAAATAACAACCAAATAATAGGGATATCATTTGTATAGATGATATTAACATACCAAGCGCTTTCAAATTGCTTTTTTTAGAATCATTTTTACCTAAAAAGTAAATTGAAGAGATAAAAATTAAAGATAAAAATATTACAATAAGCCTTGATATAAAAACATCATTATTCCATTTCATAATACCTGTTATTTCAATTATGACAAAAACTAATTGTGTGATAATTACCAAGCTTAGTAATAACATAAAACGCTTGCTATTTTCGCTAATTAATTTATCTTTAAATTCGACAGATAAATTTTTACCAAAGTTTATTAACTTAAACATTTTAAGAATTGTGTTATACTTATCAGTATTATTCATATTAACCCGCCCTTATTTTTGTTCAAATCATTATAATTTACAGTTCATGGTGAAAACATATAGTAAATTAATATTGAGATATTTAGTAGTTCAAGTGTAAAATTTATCTCTACAATAACTAATCATACATTATTTTATTAAATAAGACTATAGATTTATGTGTTTTATTTAATACAAAAACACGTAAAACAAAACTGTATTTATAACATTCTAATGATATATCTCATATAATATTTAAACAATATTGTCTTGATTGTTTTTATATGAAAGAGGGGATTAAAAATGCTTAGTGGAAATCCAAGGACACCGTCGGAATGTCCGGAGGGATTTTTAGGACGCTATACCGTTGTTCCGGGTGATACATTTTATAATATCGCTCGTATGTTTAGAGTTGGAATTTGGCAACTTGCGTCCAATAATCCGCATATTATCGATCCGAACATACTTTATCCGGGGGATATCCTTTGTGTGCCGGGTTTTATTTATTTTCCATGTTGTATTATTTTGCGATCACTTGGGCGTGTACCGTTTGGTACGGCAGGTGTTTGTTTTATAAACTTTGCACCTAGAGGAGGGCAAGCTGTAAATTTTATGGCAACTTTACCACTGCCCGAATATTTCGGTGATTTTGATATGTACATAGGAGAAATATTTATTCCCGGGATTGGAGGGTTTGGCAACCGGCTGTTTGCATCTTTAGAAGATCCTCCAAATTGGACTACACGTATTGATCTTCCTACTGTGGCATATATCTTACCTAATTCAAGAATTGTTATTCGACCGGTTAATTCTATGACGTCACTTTCAGGACCGATTGTCTTGCAAGGTATAACTATAGAAAACCGTATATACTAGACATTTTTAGTTTTTTATAGAAATATGATACATTTTTAGAACTCGATTTTAATAATGTATGCCGGCCCGGGGACGCTCGATGGAGACTCGGGTCTTATTTTTGTAATTTTTAACATTGATGATTGATAAAATTATATAACTATGGTATAATTAAACATAAATGTTTACATGAAAAATATAAATGATTTCTCAGATACTGTTAACCGGAGTGTATTAGTTATTGAAAATACCTTTACCTATAAATAAAGTTTTTTACATTAGAATCATAAGTAAAATATATTGCCGGTAGTAAACAAGTTACAATTCTGTAAAATCTGTATTTTGCTTATATGAGTATCAATATGGAATATGCTTTGAAAGGATGAATTATTGTGCAAGAAATAAGACTTTTTAATTACGGGAACAATTCGGAGATAGAAAGTGATGACACTTACCCTGATAACGAGTCGAGAATAGCAATCAAGGGAAATCCTCAAGTATACCTTAATATAAAAGCTGTTAAATATAATTTTAAAACACCTCCGGGAATTAAAATAGACATACTTGCACTTGATTCCACTTTGACACCTGTTATGGTAGTGTTTCAAAGATCTCATAATGAGAGCATTATTGAAAAAGGTATATTATGTTTAGATTGGATTTTAACCGGAAGAGTAATATTTCATCAGTATATTATTAAAAGATTTCCCGGCACACCTATAGAAAAAATCAAATGGGAAGATGCAAAACTTATTTGTGTTTCTAAAGGATACTCGGAGAAGGACATAAAAACCGCTTTTTTAACCGGGAGAAATATCGAATTGATAATTTATAAAAAGTATCCCGGGGATTTATTGTTAATTAAAAAAATAAATGCTTCTGAAATATACAATTTTCACGAATCCAAACAAAATAAGGTTGTTGACATAAATCTAAGAGATGAAAGCCGATATAAAATAAAAAACGATAAAATTTGTGATAAAAAAACATATATAAATGAAGATTTCTTGTTAAAAATAGGTTATTGCAGCATTAAAAATAATATCCATTATGTTATATTTCCGGACGGAAGCACAATAAGAATCACCGAAATACCCGAGGCAACATACCTTGCAGAAGGTCAGTTTGTTTTAGTAAATGAAAACGGACGTTTTTGTTA
>CAZJOD010000050.1:0-16954 GCA_964547525.1 uncultured Clostridiaceae bacterium | reverse complement strand
GATAATTTTATGGCTTCAGTTAAGGCAAAAGGACATCAAATGGTATTTGTTATAAAAACAAATGAAAATTCGCTATTTGTCAGAGATATTGAGTCGGGCAAGGAATTTGATTGCCTCATCAAGCAAGGACGTACAGTTGAAGAAAAGAGTGTCATATGTGTTTTTGGTGATAAAATTACAGCTATATTAGGCTCTGTCAGATTCTACACAAGTTCGTCTTACTATGATAATTATAAGTTCGGATCTGTTGAAATAAAAGATGATTTGGTGTTTCTAAAAGAATTGACCGGTGAGCAGGTTGAAATCATGCACACTCCAAAAAACCTTCAGCCCGGTCAAGTTATATATGTGGATGAGTATTATAATTTTTGTGGTGTTTACGAACATTATGATAATTTCAATAAAAATATCGAACCGAAAAACACTGTAAATATACGCCCGTATAAAAGGAAAAACAAAGCTGAAAAAATTGATATATTTAAAAATGTACTTATATTGGGCAATAATTCTTATGAGAAATCATATAAGTCCGGGTTTTTAAAATTCGGATACAAAGCCGATGTTTTAGAAGGCTATGAAGCTTGGCCAAAGATAAACTCTCGTATCAAGGATACTGATATAATTGTTATAATAACCGACCATATATCACATAATAATATGTGGAGAGTAAAGGAGTATGTAACCGATATTCCTGTAGTATATTCGGAATTTAACGGTGTCAATAGAATTTTGCAGCAAATAATCGATATGGAACAAAAAGAATATATCCCGGTAGATACCAACCTTATATAATGTCTTTTCTTAACATCATTCCAATTTAATTTTTGTGTTAAATTTTTTATTTATTTATTGACTTTTATTTTTTTAAGGAATATTATTATGATATAAATTTGATACTATATTAGTATGATAGAAGGAGGGGTTGCAAATGGATAATTCACTTGATGTTAATAAAAAAGTAAAAGTGTATGAAGAGATAGTTCCGAAGTCTGTATCCGGTATGGCAGCGCTGCTATTAAACATTTTATTGATGATTGGCGCAACTTTTGGTTTTGTAATCGGTATAATAATGATCGCCGAAGAAACTAATAAAGGTTTTGGTACGGTATTACTAGTTGTAAGCATTTTATATCTTTTTATAGTCGGTCCGATTCTTTTTGGAGGTTTGAAAATTATAAAACCTAAAGAAGCTTTAGTTTTAACTTTATTTGGTAAATACTACGGTACACTTAAAGAAGAGGGTTTTTATTTTATTAATCCGTTTGTTACGGCAGTAAATCCGGTTAGCGATACGAAAACCTCAGGTGGTGCTACTGTAGATAAGGCTGCCACAGGTTCATCAGGCCAGGTATACACATCATATGCGTCAAAAAAGAAGCTTTCATTAAAAGCTATCACATTAAATAATGAAAAGCAGAAGATAAATGACTTATTGGGGAATCCTATAATTATTGGAATCGTTGTGATTTGGCGTGTAGTGAACACGGCGAAGGCTGTATTTAATGTTGATAATTATGTGGAATTCTTATCGATTCAATGTGATTCGGCGCTCAGAAATACCGTACGTCTTTATCCTTACGACACCTCGGGAAATGACGACAACGAAAAAACGCTTAGAGGCAGCAGTCTTGAGATAGCTGCCAAACTTAAAACAGAGATTCAATCACGAGTAGATATAGCGGGATTGGAAATATTAGAAGCAGGAATCACTCATTTGTCATATGCTCCTGAAATAGCCGCCGCTATGCTGCAAAGACAACAAGCATCAGCAATTATAGATGCAAGACAGATGATTGTTGAAGGTGCCGTCGGAATGGTCGAGATGGCATTAGCAAAATTAAACGAAAATAAGATGGTTAACCTTGACGAGGAAAGAAAAGCGGCTATGGTCAGCAATCTTTTAGTAGTGCTTTGCGGAAATAAAGACGCACAGCCGATAGTTAACAGTGGTTCGCTATATTGACGGTACATATGACAACAGATTGGAGATGATAACTTGAATTCTAAGGAAAATGAAAAAAAGCAGTTTGTATTAAGGTTGTCATCTTCCTTGTGGAAAGAATTAGTACAATGGGCTGAAGATGACTTTCGATCACTGAACGGTCAAATTGAATATTTATTAACTGACTGTGTAAGGCATAGAAAAAAATCGTTAAAAAAAGAAAATGAAGAATGAAGGTAAAAAGGGTGGTATGCCGTATGTATGAATATAAATTTGTAAGGATTGGTATTAAAGGTCGTTTATTACGTAAGCCGGAACAAGATTATAGATCTATTATAGAAGAATATGCAAAAAACGGATGGAGATTCGTGCAGGTTTTTGCACCACCTATAGGCGGGTATGGTGTAGCACTTTATTTTGAATTAATTTTTGAAAAACAACTTGATAAACAAACATAATTTCTATCTATACCTATTGACAAAATTAAAGCTTATATTGTAATATGTAATTGGTTAGTCTTGGCTAACCAATTTTTAAACTATATAGTTAGCAAAGACTAACTAAACTATAGGAAAGGACATATATGATGCCGTTAGTATTAGCTAAAGTAGGGGAAAAAAATATGATTAAAAAAGTAGGCGGAAAACCGGAAGTTAAAAAACATCTGGAGAATCTTGGGTTTGTAGCCGGTAGTAATGTTACTGTTATATCAACTATCGGCGGAAATCTAATTGTCAGTGTAAAAGAATCTCGTATAGCTATAAGTGGTGAAATGGCTTCAAAAATCATGGTTTAATTTATATATAAAAATAGGAGGGGTATGTGTAATGAAAACTCTGAGGGGGGCAAAAGTCGGAGAGAACTTGAAAGTTGTTAAGATTCATGGACAAGGTGCTATAAAGCGTCGAATCATGGACATGGGTATAACAAAAGGTGTCGATATATATATACGAAAAGTGGCACCATTAGGAGATCCTATAGAAATAAACGTGCGTGGTTATGAACTCTCTATCAGAAAAGTGGATGCAGAAATGATAGAAGTGGAATAAAGCATATATTGAGCTTATAACGGGTCCTGTTTTTTAACAAATGGTTAGTCCGGACTAACCGAATAGAAAGGAGTAGCAAAATGGAAATTAAGATAGCGCTTGCAGGTAATCCGAATAGTGGAAAAACTACCTTATTTAATGTCTTAACCGGTTCCAATCAATTTGTCGGGAATTGGCCCGGTGTTACGGTAGAAAAAAAAGAAGGCAAGTTAAAAAGGAATAGCAATGTAATTATTATTGATTTACCGGGTATATATTCATTGTCTCCTTATACTTTGGAGGAAGTTGTCGCTCGGAATTATCTCATAACAGAGCGTCCTGATGTGATACTTAACATTGTGGACGGGACAAATCTTGAACGCAACCTGTATTTAACAACACAGTTGACCGAACTTGGTATTCCGGTTGTTGTAGCTGTTAACATGATGGATGTGGTTAAAAGAAACGGTGATGAAATAAATATAGCGGAGCTCTCCCGCAGGTTGGGTTGTAAGGTTGTTGAGATATCCGCTTTGAAAGGAACGGGAATAACGGAGGCGGCCGAGGTTGCGGTTGAAGCGGCAAAATCCGCAAAGACCGTTCCGATGCATAGCTTTACCGGTGTTGTAGAACATGCACTGGCACATATTGAAGAAGCCGCAGTACATAATATGCCTGTAGAGAGGCAGCGTTGGTATGCCATAAAAATATTTGAACGTGATCAAAAAGTGCTTGAACAGTTAGACTTAAAAAAGCCGGTACTAGATCATATTGAGCGTGATATAAAAGCTGCGGAAGAAGAATTGGACGATGACGCAGAAAGCATTATAACCAATGAACGATATATCTATATCGCTTCTATTTTAAAAAGCTGTTATAAAAAGAAAAATACAGATAAAATGACCACCTCGGACAAAATTGACAGAGTAGTTACAAACCGTTGGGTGGCTCTGCCGATATTTGCAATAGTTATGTTTTTAGTATACTTTATTTCGGTTACTACCGTTGGTACATGGGCGACAGATTGGGCTAACGACGGTGTATTCGGTGAAGGATGGCATCTTTTTGGAATAGGATCCGGTGCATATGAAGAAGCTGTTTTAGAATATACCGAACCGGGTGCAATTAAAAGTGCGTTTGAAGATGCGATTGAAGCTGCAGGCGTTGATCTTAACGGAGCTAAAAACTTAACGACAACAGCCTTTATTTATGATAATGAAGGTAACATGGAAAAGGTAATCCCTGTTACATATGATAGCTATATGGCGATAGCGGAGGTTACACAGCCCGATTCTGCCAATTACGGGGTATGGGTTCCCGGTATTCCGATTCTGATTGGGAACGGCCTTGACCGCATAGGTTGTACACAGTGGCTTCAAGGACTGATTTTAGACGGTATTATCGGTGGTGTTGGAGCCGTGCTGGGATTTGTACCTCAGATGCTTATTTTGTTTTTGTTCTTAGCACTTCTTGAGGCCTGTGGTTATATGGCACGTATTGCATTTATTATGGATCGTATCTTCCGTAAATTCGGTCTTTCCGGTAAGTCCTTTATACCTATGCTCATTGGAACCGGTTGCAGTGTACCCGGTATTATGGCTTCTCGAACGATTGAAAACGACAGAGACCGTAGGATGACCATCATGACCACGTCTTTTATGCCCTGCGGTGCTAAACTTCCGATAATCGCCTTGATCGCAGGTGCTTTGTTCAGTGGTGCGTGGTGGGTGGCGCCTAGTGCGTATTTTGTCGGTATTACGGCGATTATCATATCGGGAATAATATTAAAAAAGACAAGGATGTTTTCAGGTGACCCGGCCCCGTTTGTAATGGAACTTCCGGCGTACCATTGGCCGACGGTGGGTAATGTTTTAAGAAGCATGTGGGAACGTGGCTGGTCGTTTATAAGAAAAGCCGGAACAATTATACTTCTTTCCGCAATTGTTCTTTGGTTTTTACAGAGCTTCGGTTTCGAAAACGGAGGCTTTGGTATGGTTAATGATTTAAATAACTCTGTCCTTGCGGTTATTGGTAATTCCATAGCATGGATTTTCGCTCCTATAGGTTGGGGTACATGGCAAGGTGCTGTTGCAACCTTCACGGGACTTATTGCAAAGGAAAATGTAGTCGGTACTTTTGGTGTTCTGTTCGGTGGTTTTGATGAGGTAGCTGAAAACGGATGGCAGGTTTGGGTGAAAATGCGTGAAGCGTTTACACCGCTTGCAGCTTATTCGTTCCTTGTTTTTAATCTACTTTGTGCACCGTGTTTTGCAGCAATAGGTGCGATACGACGAGAGATGAACAGTGCAAACCGGACATTATTTGCAATCGGTTATCAAAGTGTATTTGCATATGCGATAGCTTTTATAATCTATCAGATCGGTTCATTGATATCCGGTTCAGGTAATATTACCGGTTCGATTATAGCTTTTATTGTTGCTACGATAATCGGATATTTGTTGTTACGACCTTATAGAGAACCAAAAAAACTTGGCGCAGCTGTCAGAGTTTGATTGTAATTATCACTGTAATAACTCACTTATTGTGAACCGAAGTTTGCCGATGCCGTTTGTCATTGGAAATACCTTCACCAATTGATTTTACAACTCGGATTTAATGTGTTATTGAAGTAAAATATAGAGTTTTTACAGCGGTCTTATTTAAAAAATCGGAGGAAATCAAATGTTTACATGGTTAAAAGCAAATTTTGGAACAATAATTATTGGCATGGTGCTGCTTGCAGTGGTAATGACTATAGTTATTTTTATGATTAAAAACAAGAAAAAAGGCAAGTCGTTATGTGGTTGCGGCTGTGGAGCTTGCCCGATGAGTGAAAGCTGCCATCAAAAGAAATAATGACTAAGGGACACAGGGAAAAGATAATTATTTACCGAAAAAAAGCCGCTACACCGATGAGGGTAGCGGCTTCTAAAAAATATATAAAAAGGACCTATGGATTGAACTGCTTCAATTATCATATTACCGGGTTATCTTTATGGTGCTTTTCCTTTTGATATGACGATTCTTATTGTGGAACCCCTTTTTATCAGAGCTCCCGAGTTTATACTCTGATCTATTACACTATTTGCTTCGGTATTTTCACTGTAATATTCATAAATCTCCAAATCCATACCGTTTTGATAAGCCCAATCTATAATTTCTTCTACCGACATACCGGAAAAATTCGGTACTACAACTGTATCTAATGCATTTTCGGATATAGCTAGGGTTAATACAATCAGTTGACTGTCAAGAATCAAGGTTCCTACTGTATGCGATTGTCTGATTACACATCCGGGAGCTATGGTTTCGCTGACCTCATATTCATATTGTACCGTTAATTTTTGTTCGTTAACAATACTCGATACTTCTTTTTCTGTTTTTCCCTTAAAATCAGGAACTATGACGATTGCACCTTTTGATAAAGTAATTTCAATTATTGTACCCGGAGCTATGGAATCGTTCAGGATACTTTGGCTTATAATTTTACCTAAGGTACCTTTATCTCCGTAACTTTCAACAAAAGTCAGTTCAATATCCGCACCCTTGCTATTAACTTCGGTTTGCCATGTTAATATATCCAGTTTTGTCTTTCCGATAAAACTTGTTATGTCAATTTTACCCAATGAATATACAAGAAGTATTTCACTTCCTTTTTCGATTACCGTGCCCGGATTTATATTTTGGGATATAACCTTACCTTTTAGAATTTCTTTATTATAACGCTCAACCGATGTTACGGTAATATTATTTTGCTTTGCCCAAAGGTTAATTTCTTCTTTCAAACAATTTATAAGATCCGGTACGGTAACAGCTTCTCCTTTGGATATAAATATATCGATTTTTTGTGTTTTACTTATTTTAGTACCTGATGCGACACTTTGCCTTATTACCGAACCGGAGTTTATGTAGTTGTTAAATTCTTTAATAATTTCAATTTTGACTCCGTTTTCTTCGGACCATTTCATAGCGGTGTTTATTGTCATGTTTGAAAAGTCAGGTACCGTGACACTATTTGTAAGTTCTCCCAATGATACGGTTACCTCTATTACGGTACCGGGAGCTACACGATCATTCAAGACGCTTTGTCCTATTATTTTGCCCAAACTACCCTTATCACCGTAATTTTCTTTAAAAATTAATTCAATATCGGCGCCTTTGTTGTTGACTTCGGTTTGCCATGTTAATATATCCAGCTTTGTTCGATCGATATAACTTGCAACGTCAACTTCGCCTAAAGAACATACAAGTATCAACTCGCCGCCTTTTTCTATTAAACTGTTTAAAGGTACACTTTGAGATACGACTTTTCCTTTCGAAAATTGTGAGTTGTAACGTTCAATGAATGTTATATTTACACCGTATTGTTTAGCCCATATGTTTATTTCTTCCTTGCTTAATCCGGTTAAATCAGGCACATTTATAGGTTGTCCTTTCGATATATATACTGTTATAGTATCGGTTCTGAAAATCTCTGTTCCGGACTTAATATCCTGCTTTATAACCGTACCTGCATTTATATAGGAATTAAATTCTTCTAATATGTCTATTTTAACTTTGTTTTCTTCCGACCATTTAAGAATGTTACCGACACTCATTGTGGTAAAATCAGATACGACTACAGTATCGCTTAAGATATCAGGGCCTGTCGATATTACAATATTTACTCGATTTTTACGTTTAAATGTAGTCGAATTGCCGTCGACAAAAGAATACTCTATCACACTGTTCTCCGGAACTACATGACTGCTTGATGTGGTTATTCTCACACCGGTGAGTTTATTAGTCTCAATCCATTTGTTTATTTCATCCGATGTCATGGACATAACATCAGGGAAAACCACTATTTCATCCGGATCGGGACCTGCGGAAACTTTGACGGTTATAAGGTCATTCTTTTTAATTTCGCCTCCCGGAGAGGGATCCTGGTCTAAAATAAACCTTTCTTTACTGTCAAAACTGTATACATTGCTTGTTATCAGAACAATATCATTTTTTTGTGCCCAAACAGCCGCATCATCTATTGTCAGTCCAACCAAATCGATTAATGTTACATGCATTGAGGTTTGATACATAACGAAAATCAAAAGAGCGACGGTTACAATTAACATTAACACAATTACCAATCGCATTTTGGTCTTTGTATTTTTAACAGGAATAAAAGTTTCTTGCTCGAAACTCTCGGGTTTCCTATTTTCAGATAATGACTCTAAGAAATTTTTATTTTCTGTCATATGTTGTTCAATCCTTTCTTACCGTTGATAAAAGAATGTTATTCTTATCTTGCTACTCGTTGTTAATTTAAGATGCATTATGCAAAAAGCTGACCATCACGTAAATGTAGGATTATATCACTTTGTTTTGCCACTTCATCCGAATGAGTAACAAGTATAATTGTTTTACCATACTCGTTCGTTAATGTTTTAAACAATTTTATGATCTCCGATTGTGTGGCCGTATCAAGTGCTCCCGTAGGTTCATCACCTAAAATGAGTTCAACATCCTTCGCTAATGCTCTGGCTATAGCTACACGTTGTTGTTCTCCTCCGGATAATGTTGTAACCAAACGATCGGCTTTAGTGCGGACAATACCTACGATCTCAAGTATTTTATATGCCATTGACTTTTTATCCGAAATTTTTTTATTTGTTATTAACAAATCCGATTGAACATTTTCAATACCGGTTAAATAATCCATTAAGTTATACTTTTGAAAGATTATTGCTATATTATTTCGTCGGAACAGATTTATACCTATTTTTTTTATATCCTTCCCTTTGTATTTGATAACTCCGGTTTCAGGATGGTCTAACGCTCCGGCAATTGCTAATAATGTAGATTTACCGCTGCCTGAAGGTCCGAGTATAGTGTAAAATTTTCCTTTTTCAAATGAATAACTGAGATTGTTAAGAATTATTCTCTTTTTAGTACCGTCAATGTATCCGTAACTTATATTATCCAACTGCAATATAACTTCACTCATCAAATTATCCTCCCTTAATAATCTTGCAATATTCTTTTGGGTTTATACCGCATAATAACTACAAGTGGAACGGTCGAACCTATGAAAACCAGTATAATACTAACTAATAACAACTGTATAACCACATTCGAATTAACCGCGGTGTCAAACTCGTTAGCGACATTTTGCATATTTACTTCACCGTATATGTTTGTTGTATATGTACCGCCTATTCGCATACCCATATTACCTATAATACCGGTTTGTACATTTTCTCCGGCTTGAGGGTTAACGATACTGTCTTCGGCAAGCAATTGATTCTCTACAATCCAACTACCCACATATCCGGATATTATATTGGCTGAACCTACTGAAATAAAGAAAGTGACAACTGCAATAACCGATACCTCAAATATAAATTGTGAAGTGATCTTAATACGACTTTCACCGCTTGCAAGCAGCAACCCGATCTCAAACTTTCTGTCTCTTATAAATATTGTAACTATTGCTAAAATTATCGCTGCTCCTGCTATGAAAACTACATATATAAGAATGGATGTAATAACCGACAAAAGGTTTAAAGGCCTGGTCAAATTGTCATACTCCCTATCGTTTGAATATAATATATGAAATTCGGATGTAAGATGGGGGGTAGACTCCTCGATAAATTTTAATACATGATCGGGATGATCTATTAAAAATACCACAGTTGCATTGGTATTGTCAGAAGAGGATCTGCCGGTTATCTCATATATAACATCATTAGATATGAAAATAGAGTTTATATTAAAATCATTATCGTTTGTTTTATAAATACCGATAATTTCAAAATCGTATTCTTTAATATTTGGTGTCGCACTTCTTGAACCCGGCATCTGAAAGGAGGATGCATAGGATAATTTAACGATATCACCGACACGTAGATCATTATTAGAAGCTACGGCATCTGAAATCATAATCACTTTATCGGCTCTTGATATGTTCTCTGCAGACAGTAAGGAACCGTTTGATAATGATACATTTCCTAATGCAAAATCCAACGGTTCGGGATTGTTTGTACCTATCAGTGTAAAATCACTGAAAGACATACGAAATCCTCCTGATGTTTGTTGTGTTTGTGCAGGTGACATGTTTGATGAATTCGCATCGGCCGATTCAGATACATAGTAATTATTTACAAATGAATGCATTGAAATTTTTTCCGCAACCTGCAAAGAAAGAGAAGGTAGCGACATTGTCCGGTTACGGTCTCCTTGTATGCCTGAACCGACATAACTCATTAACGAATCATTATTGATTCTGTATTCTACTGCACTGCCAATCTGCATTCTAATGAACTCTTTAGATTGCATAATGCTATTTTCGATAATAAAACCTGTAAAAATCAAATTAAAAACCACGAAAAGAATTAGAAACAGCATAACGGTTTTAGCCGGTCTCCTTAAAAGACTTTTTATTCCATGTAAAATTACTCGCATAATTAATCACCTCAATATATTATAAGAAATTATCATAAAACACGATTATGGTGTAAATGTAAAATAATTATGTTAAATTGTGAAAATACATAAAGTTGTAATTGTAAAAAATGTATTAATAATCGTCCTAAAACAAAGTAAACCATAAAAATACTGCTATAATTAATTTAGTAAACATACAGATTTGTCTTGATGAAAAACATCAATTAAAAGGATAAATACTTATCGGTTTATCTTCCGTGTTATAGGTAGTGTTAAGTACCTTATTAAAAAGGGGTGGAAATATGTGTTTTCGCATTTATTTGGTTGAAGATGATAATAACCTTAATACAATATTAAATGCTTATCTACAAAAAGAGGGCTGGCAAGTAACCTCGTTTTTTAACGGAGAATCCGCCAGGAAAAACATTGACAATATACCGCATCTATGGATTTTAGATATTATGCTTCCGGATATAGACGGTTTTCAATTGATCAAAGAAATAAAAAATGTATCACCGGACGTTCCGGTTATTTTCATATCGGCCAGAGATGCCGGAATTGACAGGGTTGTAGGACTGGATATGGGTAGTGACGATTACCTGACTAAACCTTTTTTGCCAAGAGAATTAGTTATTAGAGCGGGTAAACTGTTGGATCGAATATATAAAGAAACGTCAAGACAATGTATGACATTACATAATACCGAAAATTTATACAACATAGACATAACAAATCGAAGAGTTACGGCGGGTACCGAAATAATTGATCTTACTTCAAAAGAATTTGATTTGTTACTATTGTTTATGAAGAATCAAAGGCAAGCCCTTTCGAGAGATCAAATCTTAAATCATGTGTGGGGTGGCGGATATTTTGGTACTGATCGGGTTGTTGACGATTTAGTAAGAAGATTACGTAAAAAGATGCCGGATTTACGTTTAGAAACTATTTACGGTTACGGCTACAGAATGGGGGTTTTATGAAGAACCTGCCTTTAACACTTCAAATATGGTTGGTTTTTACAAGCATTACACTTGGAATAACTATTGTTCTAAGTATTTTGTTTCCATTGATTTTACGGGACTTTTTTACTAAAGAAGTATATACTGTAATAGAAAGTGCTCAGGATTTGCTGTTTAGCCGCTATAGCCGAGATTATAACAATGATACTGTAGAAGGTATGTTTGATGATAGAAAAGCATCGCAAGATTTTAGAACCGTAGGTCATTTTTTTATTTTTAACAACGAAACAACAATTTTTTTACCTTCTTCGTTTCATTATGATTTTAAACTGGATGTGACAACGCAGGCGAAAAATCAAGTGGCGGACAGTCAAAGATACAGTAACCGCATAGACGATAGAAAGATATTTTATGTCATTAGTAAATCTAAAATTTTAGGTAATGATGTTTATATTGTTTCGTATTTATGGGATACATATCGCAACGATCTGGTTCAAACTCTTTTTAGCAGGCTTTTAATGATAATGGGTATTGTTTTCGTGTTCAGCTGGGTCCCCTCGTTATGTTTGGCAAAATACTTGTCAAACCCTCTTAAAATGTTAGAAAAGCGTGTTCGTACGCTTACGTTGCAACAATGGAACGAATCGATCCGTTTAAATCGAAAAGATGAAATAGGCAAATTAGGACAATCTATTGAACAATTACGCATACAGCTTATACAACATGATGAAGGTCAGCGAACTTTTTTACAAAACATTTCGCATGAATTAAAAACACCGGTTATGGTGCTAAGAAGCTATATACAATCGATTCATGATGGTGTGTATCCGAAAGGTAACTTAAATGATTCCTTACAGATAATAGATGAAGAAATTCGACAACTTGAAAAACGTATTCGTAATATACTGTATTTAACCAAACTGGATTATTTTAAAAATCGCACGATTATGTATAAAGAATTTGATCCGGCAGAACTGATATATGAAGTATACAATCGCTTTTATTGGGTTAGAAAAGATTTGGATTGGATAATAAATATTGAATCGTTAAAAATTACAGGAGATCCGGAATTATGGACTGTTCTACTGGAAAACTTGTTTGATAATCAAATACGGTATGCAAAAAGTAAGATAATTATTAATTTGAGTAACAAAAGACAAGAATGTGTTTTATTACATGTCAAAAATGACGGACCTTCCATTGAACAGGAGACCTTAAATAATTTATTCAGGAAATTTAACAAAGGGCATAAAGGGAAATTCGGTCTGGGACTTACCGTTATACATGGTATTTTGTCTTTACATAATTCTGATATAAGTGTCGTGAATGAAGACGACGGTGTATCTTTTTATATTAACATCAGGTCAAAAAAATAACTAAAATTACCAATCGCAATCTGAATTAATATTTGAAAAGTTAAGAAACGATCTTTGACCCTTTTGAAAAATTGAAAAGTGTCCCCCAAACCTTTTCCCTAAACCTTTTTCAAGCCGCATCTTTGCGGATTAATTTATATACCACAAATTAACAAATGTATATGAACTATATTTCCATATCCTACAAAAATATTTAATAGTTATAAATCTTTCTCTACTTCCATTGACGGTATAAAATGGAAGAGATATATTTATTGGTAAGGGAAGTAGATTAATGTATGTGGGGTAATTACTTAAATTCTCATATGACCCGCATGTAGAAACATATACTCGATTTAACTCGAATGTCTCTTTCTATTCGATTCTAACCCACGATACATTAACATAGATAGGAGGAATGTAGAAAATGAAAGGTTTTAAGAAAAAGCTTGCGGTAATTTTATCATTATTAATCTTTTTCACACCGACGATGTCTGCCATGACCACTTTATCATTTTTTAATAGTGGTGAAAAATGTGAATATCTCAATGTAATGGTTGGTGTCGGTAACGGTGTTGACGAAGAATATTTAAAGGATAATACAAGCAGATTACAAGGTGCTATTATTCTTTTACGATTGCTTGGTAAAGAAGATGAAGCGAAAAATTTTATAGGATCATCAAATTTTACCGATGTAATCGGATATGAACAGTTCGCACCAATATTAGCGTACTTAAAGGCGAATCCACAATACGGATTTGGTGGGTACGAAGACGGATCGTTCAATCCTGATAAAATTATGACAGTAGCGGAGCTATATAAGGTTTTAATGACAATTTTAGGTTATGAACAGGATGTCGATTACATCTGGGAAGAAGTGATGGTTTTCGCCAATGATACTGTGGGTTTAACCGCTTTTAGCAACGGTTCACAAGTGTTGACTAATGCGGATACTGCAACGGCTATCATTGAAGCCTTACAATTAATGAAAAAAGATAAGACCGGTACTTTAATAGAATTTCTCATAGCCGAAGGTGTTATCGATGCTATTGACGCAGATACTGTCGGGTTGATTTCCAAATTGGCTATTATCAGTGCAAAAGCAACTAATGTAAATGAAATCACCGTAACTTTTAATAAACAGGTAGAAGAAGGTACCGAGGTTACTTTAAAGAACGGGCTTGCTACTATATACACCACTAAAACCTGGAATGAAAAAAGAACTCAGTTAATCATTTCTCGTTATATACCATTCTCGTCCGGTATATATCAAGTTTTTGTGGGTGACTTGGCTCCTGTTGACGTACCAATAGTTACAGAAGTGGCAATGAAGGCTATAATTACTAATACCGCCATATTAAAAGACGCCAATGCATCCTTCAATGTAAAATTATATAATCAATATGGAAAAGAGATGAAGGTTTCCGAAAGAAGTGACTTTACCATCACTGCTTTTAACAAAACGACAGGTGGAACATTATTTGTATATCCTGATTTTTTTGCTATTAATACTGCGGGATGCAAAGAAAATGATATTGTAACGTTTACGGTAATGCATAATGCATCGACAGTTGTTGGGCGATTTGATTTGTCGGTAGTGGAAGAATCTGTTGTTAGTAAATTTGACTTTATCGGTTATCAAGTGTCAAAGGATAAAGATAGAGTGGAAACCGGAGATTTGGACGTTATTATAGATTACATAGCATATGACCAGTACGGTAATATAATGCAATTAAAAAGTAAAGAAGGAATAACCTTTGTATCATCAAATTCTTCCATTGTAGATACAAGTACCTTGAATTTTACTTCTAAAGGAGTATTGAGTTTTGACGCGGGAGTTACAAAAGGTACCGTTACTTTATCCGCCTTGGTCAATGGCACAGGTTCGATATCAAGCATTTCTGTTACGGTATACGCTCCGGCTTCCACTAATACAATAATAATAGGTGATACGGCTGATTTGGTCGTATCGGGAGAATCCACAGAAATTAACTATATTGCTAAAGATCAATTCGGTAACGAATTGGAAAAAGATAAAAACGGGGTTATCTTAGGTGTGAACGGATTAACCTTTGTTTCTAGTAAAGATAGTATCGTATCGGGTAATGATTTTTATATTGATAATAAGGGTGTGTTGACGGTAAAACCCGTGGCCGGAGCGGGAACGGTAACAATATACTACTACTGGCAAGGGATTTTAATTGATAGTTTTACATTGGATGTCAATGCCAAGGCCAAACCTGTGGTTGTAGAATCGGTATCTTACAATAACGGTATTGAATTGGGGGCGCAACAAGTAATAAATATATCCGATTTAACTGTTTTGGATCAATACGGTCGTGTATTTGACACGAAAGATTTAAAAACCACTTCGTTTAAAATCATTCAGGATAATGATTTTATATCGATAGATAGTAATGATAAATTCTGGACTTTTAAAGCCGGCGAAACTACAACAGGTACGGTTAAATTTACTATCGGTATAGCAGAAGAAGGTAAATTGAAAGAAAATTCAGAAACTGTCATTCCTATGACCGTATTTAATGTATACAATAATGCAAATAAAATTACCTATTTATTTATTGAATTTCCAAAGCTATATGCTAATACCGGATTTACAAATGTCGAAGCGGCGGGTCCGTATGCAAAACCGATATCTATTGTAGGAATGACGGCCGACGGTACTGTTATTAGTTTAAAGCAAGATAAAATTTTTACATTGACATCGTCTGATCCCGGTATTAAGGTGGGTCATATCAATAGCCCGAATGTACTTCAATTATTAAAGAAGGATACTTATGATTATTGTTTGTATGCTGTCGCTGAAACGACAAGTATTATTCGTGCTTATGATAAAGAAGCGAAACTTCTATGTGAAATGGAAGTAACATCAAGTAAAGAACGTAATGTACAAAGTGTGAAATTCGGTGATAGTGTAACTATTTCAGAGTCCGCTTTTTATTCGGTTTCTAACGATATGTCGGTTCCATACTATAATACGGTTCTTTTCACTAAAGAAGCCAAGACTATACCGGAGCTTGATCTAAAAATTACTGACGAGTATGGTGTAAATATGTTAAAAGCCACTACTGCAGCTCAGTATAATTTGATGGAATGCGGCTTTTTTACATCATCGGCACCGGATATGTTTGTTGTAGACCAAAACGGATATATTACATCTAATGTAAACAAAGATACGAAGGTTATGTTAACATATACAACAAATACCGGGTTGCAAGACTCCATTGAAATTACAATTAAGGATGACCTGGAACACGATATTTCTTTGGCAGACGTGTTAATGCTGAAAGTATCTTCATTAGATGATCCAAGTAAAAACGCAATATTTGAGGACGGGTCGGATTTCAAAGTAGATACGAAAAATTACAGTTTAACCTGGAAGGATGCTTTTATAAGTGAAGGAGAATCAATTAAAATTGAAGTATTTATAAAGGGAATTCCGGCTGAAGGAGTGCAGCCTCTGTTAATTGCTCGTATGTGTTTAGATTCGGAAATAGATATGAAGGATTTTCCCATTGGTTTTTATATTATAAGCAATCCGGAAATACGCGTTCGACAACAACATTTATATGGTATTTCATCGGTTGATGTAACAAATGTTATTAATACGGAATTTATTCTTACAATGGATGATGTGTTAGTACTTTTAATCAATGACAATTTCAATGTGGTTGATGTTTCAAGAGTACTTCAGGTTGTGTATGTACAATCAGACATAGAATTGGCGACAACTCTTCAAAATTATAATTATTCGGCAAATCAAATTACTGAAAGTGTGAGAATAGTATGTAACATGGATGAGGAAGAATCGGCAAAAACATTGGATATATTAGGATTTGCAGCTGATGTTATATCACAGGCTATGAAAGACATCTTTAATTTGACAGGAGAAGCGACGGCATATATTCTGGATAATTTGAACTATGGAGCGGAAGAGATAGCAAAAATAATGAAGGATATCTTTAATTTAACAGGTGAAGCCACGGCTTATATACTGGATGTTTTAAATTATGGAGCGGAAGAGATTGCACAATTAATGAAGGATATTTATGAATTAACAGGAGATGCCACTGCATATATTTTGGACGTTTTAGGATATGCCGCCGATACCATTACCGGTATCATGAAAAGTGTATATAACTTAGGGTCGGAGGCAACGGCTGCCATCTTAAAAGGATTAGGGTACACCGCCGATATCATAGCCGGTGCCATGAAAAGCGTATACAA
>CAZJOD010000049.1:10880-21989 GCA_964547525.1 uncultured Clostridiaceae bacterium | reverse complement strand
CAACACTTTTTCCGGCTCATTATTGTCACATAAAACAATAGATTTCATAATAATCTCCACCTCACTAAATTCAGTAATGCTTATTCCTGTCGGTATATTTTTTTAAGGCTTTTCTTAGAAATATTGGGTATATATCTAACACGGTTACCTCATCAATTTCCTCCCATTTAAACTCCAACTTCTTTTCTTTTTCATTCCTAAAGAATACTTTATTAGATCTTATGTTACTTTTTCAATAATACCTCCGTTTGGCTAAAGCCACCTTCATGAAAGCCAACATATGCTCTTTGGATCAAAGCCATTATTTACTACATATCTTCAAAACAAGGTTTATCTTCAATAAACTCACAAAATACTTCAAACCTGTTGAAATATTCTTTCATTTTTATGCATGCAAACTTTTCGGTTGAATAATGCGTTCCACCAATGACATTTATTTTATACTTTTCGGCTATTTGATGAGCATAGCAATCTAAATAAATTGCCTCGCTGTTCTCGCAGTTATCGCATCTCGGTTCTCCTGCGGCAGGATTGCATAAAAACGCCATATACCAGTTATTCACCGAACAGCGAACAGCGATTAATCCGACCGGTTCTACTGTTACACCTGTTTCCTCTAAAACCTCACGCTTAATTGCATCATAAGGCATTTCTCCTTGCTTAAGCATCCCACCGGGATTCAATAATTTACCTGCCGACGGACCGTATGTATGCCGAACAAGCAATACCTTATTGTCATGCAGAACAATCGCTCCGACTGCCGCAAAATTGTTATCATCCATTGTAATTCTCCTCGTTTATTAGGATATTTCCATATAGCGGAGTAGAGAGTCCGCTGTGGATAGATTAATTTATAATAAATTTTACTCCAATAACTTAATTCGCGGGTCCTAGTACCGGTACTCATAACCGTATTTGTTTATGTCACTTATTATCTGTTATATTTTACCACGTACCGTTATAAGAGGGCAACATTGATTTTATAATTAATGCATAAAAGCGGATGCGAAAGTATAACCACATGAAACAGGAATGTATTCTACAGAACGGCGTAGGGTGCCTTCTCTGCGACCAAGGAGGGTCTATACACACAATCTTTATATCATTATGAAAAAACAATGAACCGCGAAGAGGCACTGATGCAATTCTATTTCTGAATAAAACAGAATGCTATTATTGTATTAACTGTCTCAATATCAATTCAACCTAAGGTTGAAAGCTTCAATAACGTCTTTCTGTACTCCCTATAGATTAATTGCTGATTAATAAAGTTAAATACTAGATATTAATGTTTAAATTGAGAGCTACTTGTTACTAAACAAATAAATCTTGCTACACCGGTAAATTTATATTTACGGACTTTTGCTTGCCATCTTCAACCATATATTTTCCGTCACTGTCCTTCTTAACATTAAGTTCCAAACGAAATGTCGGGAATTTACCTAATCGATTAATTATAGCAACCAAAGATAATCCTGCCGGCAATCCACCACAGCCGTCACATATACGGTGTTTTCCATTACCTGATAAATAGCTATATAATGTTTGCCAAACAATAATTTTCGATATTTTTGAAAGGGAATGGCATCATGTTGCAGCCATGGGTTGCGCTCCGGCATTATAGCTAAGCCGTCGGTCATTTCAACAAAAGTATCTATAAGTCTGGTTGCAGCCGGCACACTCACATTCGCAAGAAAATGAGCATGAGTAACGAGCATTTCCCATGCTGTTTCTGTTACTTTCACCATATAATTTTTATTCTTTTCCGCCATTGCATGCCTCTGCGATAGCCTTTTTCATGGCTGATACTGTTTCTTTTACGGAATAGGTGCGCCCTTTAAGAATGTCTATTTCTGATTGCATCAGCTTTTCCTTAAGCTTCAGCATATTTTCGCGTCGTTCAAATGCCTCTACATCCATCACAACAAGATCACCACTACCGTTTTTTGTAAGATAAACCGGCTCACCTGTACTTTTGCACAGTTTAGAGATTTCATTGTAGTTCTTACGTATTAACGCAGAAGGTCTTATATTCATTAATGCTCACTCTCCTATAGTAATATTGTAGTATTATTATATGCCAATTATACTATAATATAAGCATAGTGTAAATCGTTAAGTCTTCATCTCATCAAACAACATAAACAATATTCTTTATTCTTTTCACTTCCATATACAAACTCCTTTAACACTCTGTTGCAGCGTTTAAAATATGCTCCCTCGGTGTTTATTCCGTATATATTCCGATCCAAAGAAACAACTTCTTTCGACTATTCCACTAAAGATCTTTCATGATAATATGTAAATATTCATGCATCACCGCTACGTTAGAAAAGTTACCCGAAATAACATATAATGTATCGTCCTCTTCCATCAAAAACATATCCACCTGCTGCAACAATATGAGTTGGCCACGTCATAAAAACACTTCCTCTCTCTTAACGAAAGTTCAAAAACCGACAAAGTTGATCTTAATATATTTATACCGCAGAACGCGGCGGCATTCCGTACGCGATTTCATATAATTTCTCTGCATTGGCGGCACCATCCGTTGCATACCGGTGTACCTAGTACACTTTACGAGTGTCCTGAAGACCCGCTTAAATTCCAGCTTTTTGACTTTCCCGTTGTGTTTTGGCACCTGGCACCTATTTGTAAACTACCGTATTCGTTTTTATATTAAAAGCATATTGACCATTAAATTCTTCTCCATCAGCTTTAGTCCAACAAAAATTTACAATTACCGTTTCCGTATCTTCCCACTCATCTATTACGAAATATGGATCAGGTCGATTTTCTTGTGGTTTAACACCATTGTCATAGTGAGAAGCAACTTCGTCAAGATTAGGTAATGATATTAATTTCTCATCTTTTATATCTACAACAAAACTCTCTCCCCAAATTCGCCCCGTATAATAAATCCCTGCATATCGGCTGTCAAGCGACCATGTAAAACTCACTGTATATCCTCCGGGTTTCATCTCCCAAATGACATTATTGGTATCCACATGCAATATGCGAATACCTTCATAGGGAAAAAGTCCTCCGGCTGTAATATCCGTATTTGTGCCATATGCTTCGGCACAGTATTTCCCATCCGGAGAAAAGGAAGTTATGGTTTCATTATTCGATTTTATACCGGTATAAGGTAAAACAAACGTCCTTGTGGTACTTCCTGACACATAATGTTCTTTCACATTAAGAGAGTATATAAGGTAATGGTTAGCCTCCCAATTGCCGTACTTTTTACCGTTCCAATTCATCTTCTTAACTTGTGCTTCATCACCGTCCGGCCAAAATACGATTGTAGGATCAATCAGGGTATAAAACTCAATCGTACCGTTACGTGCGCGGTAACGTGCTTCATTCCATCCATGATGAGGAACCGTCATCATATCGCTTTTCAAATATTCTCCGTAGCGTTTACACATTTCATCAACACATATTTTAGATGTGTCCCCCGTTATCATGATAGATTGACCTGCAATATAAAAGCGGTAAACTACGGTTTTAATATTACCGTCTGCATTTTTCTTGTCTGCATCGAAAACCTCAGTTCCTATCACATTCGGTAAAAAGTCAGACATACAATAAAGAATTTCAATTTTTACTCCGGCGAAGTTGAAAATTTGCCCTGTAAGCGGTTTATAAATTTTGGCATCCGGGTAGTATACCGGTATATTACGAGTTGCTTTTTTAGCGTCTTCAGGATTTTGTAAATATTGAGTTTGCTCCTTCGTGTCACAATAATTATATATGAAATTTTCTATTGTTATGTTATCATTATGACCGTAAAGCTCACAAAATTTATTGAATGCACCATAATGATCCGAATGTGCATGAGTGAACATCCAAGCTTTGATTGTTATATTCCCTTTGTCCGTTGCAAGGTTATGTATCGTGTTATATATATCTTCGGCTTCTTCCACTGTGCTATGTCCACCGTCTATAATGATGAAGCTTCCATCCTCCAACTTTAAAACAGAACCGAATCCTCCTGCTTTACCACCCTTTTCAAGTCCTAAAAGTGTAAAACCGCTATCTGTTACCTTTATATAATCTGTCTTTTCATAGGAAGGTAGATTGGCATTTTCCGCTGCAACTATCCTAACCTCACCGGAACTTGTTATAAAATAGGCGTGCAACATAAAATCACCTTTTGTATATGTCATGAAGTAATTTTCCGCCATCTCATTTTGTGCATACAATGAAAAACCCAAGGTTTCAAGACTAGCGCAATATTGATCAAACTTTTCTTTATCGGTGTCATAAATAACTGATTGATAAAAATTGTCTCCACAGTCCTTTATTGAGTGAAGTACCCCTCCTTTGAACACAGGTACTTTTGAAAACAATTTAAATTTATCCGAATCAACTTGACCGGTAACGTTTACGTTGTCTTCAAATTTTAATATACCGTCTTTAACGGCAAGCTTGCAAAGACTTAAGAACTGATCCGTCGCAATCGCCAGTGCATCATCTTCATGAGATGCAATTACAAGTTTATCTTCTATAAATGCTATGATGTATTCGCCATAGCCGATTCGTGATAAAGCTTCAATTGATTCAGGGCAGTCGGTATTACCAAATAGAATCTTTGTGTTTTTACCGTTATCATTATATTCTGATATGTTATCGTCTGTTACAGATGCGACAATAGATTCGGTCATTGTAGCGAGTATTTTTTTCAATTCCAAATAACTTGAATAACCGGCACTATACTCATTCGACGGATATACCAGCACATAATTTAAATGTTCATTCTCAGATGAAACATCTTCCTCGGTTACACGGGATTCGGACATATCGATCTTTAGTTCTTCGTCGTTATAGATCCCATCATTTTTTTGACAAGAAACAAAAATCAAAATAATAGTAATAAAGGTTATGTAAAATAAAATCTGCTTTTTGTTAATCAACGTATCATACTCTTTCTCTGTAAGGTTTTATGGTTTTATTACCATATGGTTATTATATAACTACTGTACTTGCCTGTCTATATTGTTGTATCAGGTGTGTGCCGGATATTCACAATTCACTATTTTGATTACACATATTGAAGTTAGCATAATAATGCCGGTATTTATTATATATGTTTATATATCATTTAGTTGTAGGATATCTTAAAAAGTTTATTTAAATATTAGTATTTATTCCTTTCTATCATATGAGCATGCCTACTTAAAATAAAGTCGGCAAAAATTTTAAACCATATTGTAGTTCCGATAATTGCAGTCCATTTGTTATATTCTAAACCACCAATCACTATGCATAAGATAACCCCTGCAAAAACAACACCGGCAATCATATTAATACCTGCAGAAAAAGGTGCATATTTTTCTGCATTAACAGGTGGTTTGCCTCGCTTTAACGCGACATAAGAATAATCTTTATTAAAGATTATCTTCCATGCTCTTCGTATCCAAAAAAAAGATACCGGAAAAAGACCTATAAATAGCACCCATGTAATCACAAGACTAATATACATATATTAATTTTCCTTTCATACAGATAATGGTGTGGGTAGAAAATTCTTATGTAAGCTTTCATTCCCCACACCATTTGTCACTTTATCACCGGTAATTAACAGGATAAGTTATCCTTATTAATATTTAATGAGCGCCTTCAACATTCTTCGAGCCACGCGGTATTCTAACGCTCTCAACCAGTTCTTGAATGTGTTCCGGTGGCTTTTTATTCTTAGTTATCTTACTTGTTACAATAGCAACCAAAAAGTTAATCCCTGCTCCAATAGCACCGAAGCCCTCAGGTGTGACACCGAAAAAGCTATTTTCACCTCCAATTAAATTCATATATTCAGTACCTTTTATAAAGAATATTCCTTTATGGGCGAAAACATAGAACAACGTCACGAAAAGTCCTGATAACATTCCTAGTATGGCACCTTGCTTGTTCATTTTTTTAGAGAAAATACCCATCATAAGTGCAGGGAACAAAGTACTTGCCGCTATACCAAACGCCAGTGCTACCGTTCCCGCTGCAAATCCGGGAGGGTTAAGTCCAAGCCATCCGGCAAATATTATGGATAAAGCCATAGCGAACTTTCCTACCAACAATTCTCGCTTGTCAGACAATTTAGGTAGAAAAACACCCTTTATCAAATCGTGTGATATGGCAGACGAAATTGCCATTAACAAACCTGCCGCAGTAGATAAAGCTGCCGCTAACCCCCCCGCTGCTACTAAAGCGATAACCCAATTGGGCAGCAATGCTATTTCGGGGTTTGCCAACACAATTATATCAGCATTAACTGTTAACTCATTTCCATTCCATCCGGCTTCTTTGGCTTTTCTTAAAATATTTTCGTCGGTTGTGCTATCATTATAATATTGAATTCTACCGTCATTATTTTTATCTTCCCAACTCAAAAGGCCTGTATTTTCCCAACGCTTCATCCATTCCGGACGCTCGGAAGCCTTCAGGCTTGCCTCGGGGGTATAAAGATCAATATTCATTTCTATGCCCGGCGTTACGGTTGTGTGTAAATTGTATTTAGCCATAGCTGCAACTGCCGGAGCTGTGGTATATAATAATGCTATAAATACCAGTGTCCAACCTGCTGAACGACGTGCCGATTGTACTGTAGGCACCGTGAAGAATCGCATAATAACATGCGGTAACCCGGCGGTTCCTATCATTAGCGACATTGTAAACAAAGCTTGGTTCAATTTGTTACCTGCTAACATTGTTGTATATTTACCAAAACCTAAGTCTGTAACAACTTGATCTAACCGTGTAAGCAAGAATGTATCCGTTCCTACCATCTTCGAGCCTAACCCCAATTGTGGTATAGGATTTCCTGTCAGCTGCAATGAAATAAATACAGCAGGTATTATATAAGCGGAAATAAGTACACAAAATTGAGCTACTTGTGTATAAGTAATACCTTTCATTCCTCCTACCACTGCATAAATAAAAACGATTGCCATTCCTATATATATACCGTTTTCACTTGTTACTCCTAAAAATCGCGAAAAAGCAACACCTACTCCTGTCATTTGCCCTATAATGTATGTAAGTGAAGCTATTAATAAACAAATAACCGCTACAGCTGAAGCGGATTTTGAATAGAATCGATCTCTAATAAATTGAGGTACGGTAAACTTACCAAACTTTCTAAGATATGGTGCAAGCAACATAGCTAATAAAACATAGCCCCCTGTCCAACCCATTAAGAAGACGCTGCCACCATAACCCATCATGGAGACCATACCGGCCATAGAAATAAACGATGCGGCGGACATCCAGTCGGCTGCGGTTGCCATTCCGTTAACAACCGAATTTACATTTCCACCGGCTACATAAAAATCACTGGTTGATTTTGCACGAGACCAAAGTGCAATACCAATATACAGCATAAATGTAATAGATACAACAATATATGTGGTTATTTGTAGATTCATAAGGATCCTCCTTCATTATGACATTGTGAAAACCATAAGATTTTTAGGTCTAATTCACTTTTTTCACTTTTCATCGACATCATATTTACGGTCAATTCTGCTCATTATTACCGCATAAATAAAGATCAACAATATAAAAATGTAAATTGAGCCTTGTTGAGAAAACCAAAATCCCAATGGATAACCACCGATATTGATTCTATTGAGTAGATCGGCAAACACAATACTTGCACCAAATGCAACCATAAACCAGATTATCAATATAATCCCCAGCAATTTAAGTGTCGCATACCAATAAGCTTTTTCTTTCATATGTACCTCCGTTTTATAAATTTTAATAAAATGCCAAATTTAAATAATTACAGAGTAAAGTTTTTTAAGGATTTATTTATAATATATTAATAATCTATAAATTAATGCAACATATTAGTAATCTATGAATAAGCGCAATATTATCATGTTTAATCTTTTATTATAACATTTATTATATTAATTCAAACATTTTTATGCAATGGTGGTTGTCATAAAAAAATTATTTTATTATACTATTTAATAAAATTTAAATTAATAGACTACTATAGAGTACTTCACTTTGTGTATAAACAACTAATATGCGAGTTTTACCAAAAGTATTTCATAATATGAGAAACGTTGTAATAAAAATATAGAATTTTTACAGATATTGATGTATATTAATAAAAAGATTATTAAAGCTAATTGAGGTGATTGAAACATGTTAGAAAACCGGCCGATAGATCATATTAACGTGAAAGACGATATCTCCTCTTTTTCAAAAGCTGCACATAAACCTGAACACGTTTATGTGGATTTACACTGTCATTCTTCTTTAAGTGACGGAACAATTCCACCCGAACAGCTAGTTAAAAAACTTTCAGAATTCAATGTCCGGTATGCAGCTTTAACCGACCACGATACCCTTGAAGGCTTAGAGATATTTCGTCGTGAAACAATGCAATATGGCATCAATATGATTACAGGTGTAGAAATAACTACAAAATATAAGGACTATGTATTACATATATTAGCATATGGATTTGATCCCGATCATCCTGAAATACTTAATATTCTTTCATACTCTAAAAATGTTACCGACCCGACATCAAATATATTAAACGGATATTATCCACCTGTTGATAATGCCATAACAGCGATTCACCATTCGGGAGGAATAGCTGTTTTAGCACATCCGTCTCAAACGGAGCCTAATTTTAAACGTCTGAATGTTTTAATAGATGAATTATGCGAAAAAGGATTAGATGGTATAGAAGCCATTTATAGAAATGACAGCGAAGAAAAACGTCAAACACTTATTAAAACGGCTATTGATAAAAAACTTGTTATTTCAGCAGGAACAGATTTTCATACACCTGAGGCATATACACCGGGAATTGAAATGTCGAATGAGATGTGGAAAGCTTTCCGTGATTCCCTGTTTAGAGCATCCGGTTATATGGTTGCAAAAGAACCTTTATTAAAACCGCACCCTCGTGCAAAGAACACAGTCAGATGGCCTTCTTTCATTTTCAATATTATTCTGCCTGCATTTTTATCATTAACTTTATTTATAATTGTATTATATGCAATTTTGCTACCAAATTTTGAAAAAGTACTATTGGAACGAAAAAGAGATACTATACGTGAACTTACTCAAGTAGCATGGGGTGTTTTGGACGAAGCGTCACAAGAAGAGAAAAACAAGCTGTTAACATTGGAACAAGCGCAAGCATTGGCAAAAGAACGTATTAAAGCAATGCGTTACGGAAGTGAGAACAAAGATTATTTCTGGCTACAAGACCTATCACCGAAAATGTTGATGCATCCGTATCGTTCCGACCTTGACGGGCAAGATGTCTCTGATTTTACTGACACTCGAAATGTAAAAATATTCGTTGCTTTTGCGGAATTAGCCCGACAACAAGGAGAGGGTTATATTAGTTATGTTTGGCACTGGAAAGATGATTTAGAACGTTTGGAACCTAAAGAATCATACATTCGCTTGTTTGAGCCATGGGGATGGGTTATCGGTACCGGAATATATGTTCATGATGTGCAAGATGAAATTGCTAATTTGCGTATTCATTTAACAAGAATATCACTGTCTATTGTTATTATGGTATTGTTGATTATGTTATATTTAATAAACCATGGATTAAGACTGGAAAAATCAAGAAGTAAAGCGGAAAATTTATTACTCGAGTCCATGGACCGATACCGTAACTTGACCGACGCCGCAACCGAAGGTGTTCTATTTGTATCAAACGGGAGGTTTAAATATGCCAATTCGGTTATGTTGGAGCTTTTAGGGTGTGCATCACACCATTTGGATCTTCTAGGTATTGATGATATTTTTCCGGATGTTGAAGCTAATAGTGCATGGCGTCATATTTTATTCAAGTTAGAAAACATAAAAGGTATCGCTTCCGGTTCGGGGGTACTACAGCGGTATGACGGGTCACGGCTACGCTGTATCTTTACTATAAGACATGATCCTAAAGGATCCGATACAGGATTTATGATTACCGTACAAAGGGAACAAGACAGCAGTGAATATGTTGGAACACGCATAGCATTAAATCGTTTGCTGCAGTTACCTAACAGTGTCGCTTTAGATTTGACAAACGCCATAAACCAAGCTCGTCAGAAAGAAGATATAGTAGCTTTATGTAAGCGTTCGCCTGAATTGGTTCATTCATTACTTGAAAATGGAGCGTCTTCGGTAGCAATATCACGAATGCTTTCAACTATTTCGGATGCCGCAACACAAAAGTTAATAATGTTGACCATTAATGAAATAGGACCACCACCTACATCATTCACCTTTTTATCCATGGGTAGTCAAGGAAGACAATCTCAAACTTTATATAGTGACCAAGACAATGCCATTATATTCAGTACTGATAATAATAAGGATGTTCAAGAAATACAAGGCTACTTTATCAAAATGGCAACAATTGTATGTGATTGGTTGGAAAAAGCCGGATATAGAAAATGTACAGGAAATAAAATGGCTAGTAATCCTGATTGGTGTCAACCCCTATCAGTATGGAAACAATACTTTAAAGAGTGGATCTTTAATCCGCAGGAACAACAGGTTGTTGATTTCAGTATATTCTTTGATTTTAGACCTGTTGAGGGCGACTTTGAGCAGGCAAGGAACTTACGCAATTATATTTATTCACTTTTAAAGGAATCACCACACTTTTTTTCACAAGTTGCCAAAAATACTCTTAAGTTTAAAGCTCCTTTAAGGTTATTTGGTACGATCATGACCTTTGGCAGTAAAGAAAATTCAGGACGTATAGATCTTAAAGCACCGACAATGGCTATAGTCGCTTTTGCTCGTTTATACGCTCTACAAAATCATGTATACGAAACCAACACACTTTCGAGGTTGGATGCCATTACACGATTAGGAGTCTTACTCGATTCGAAACGTAGAGATATTGTAACAGCTTACGAATCATTACTTCGTTTACGTTTATGGACTCAATCATTCGCGTTGGAACATAACAAAATACCTGATAATCTGGTGGATCCGGGGCAATTAGGTCATATTGAAGATGTTATTCTAAGAGAGTGTTTTAATGAAATAGAAGAATTACAAAACCGCATACAAAGAGATTTTTTAGGTGGATGAAGAAAAAATTAATATTAACATTTAATT
>CAZJOD010000049.1:0-10870 GCA_964547525.1 uncultured Clostridiaceae bacterium | reverse complement strand
TTACTAAAACAGCAACTTATAATCAATATTTTTTATAATTTCCCTTGCTTAGGTCAACCCATTACCCCCAATAGACGTAATCGCAAACCAACGCTCCGGAATCTTTTATCCATAAGCATACTAAATATTTACCCTATACTACCGGCTAATCGGGAACGGTAAATAAATTAATTCCATTTCATGTTATCTAAATCACCCAAAACTAGGCAAGCGGCCTTATTCCATGCTACCACATTCCATCTTTGGTCAGCAATGGTCATGGGGCTGGTGGTTCAAGCTAATATTTTCGACTCCCGCCGATGCACTCATGAGTGGTAACCTACCGCCAACTTTCTTTATTTTTGCCTTGATTGGCGGGTTCGGTCCGAGTATCTCGGGTATTATACTCTCCCTAATTACCGAAGGTAAAAAAGGAATAGGCGCAATTTTTACAAAGAATAAAAAAGAAAATAACAGTATCGGATGGTGGATCGCAGCCATTTTGACCGTACCGTTACTCACACTGTTACAGACCGGTTTACATGCAATAACCGGAAGAGGGGTAACCTATAACATATCGAGCATGATATTGATTATGGGTTTAGTCTGGCCTTTGTTTTCCAGCTTTGGTGAAGAAATCGGTTGGAGGGGCTATGCTCTGCCAAAGATGCAAGAGCGTTACGGTACAATTGCTGCCGGCCTTTTACTAGGACTGATATGGGGTTTATGGCACTTGCCCTCCGATTATATTGCATATAGCTCATACGGATGGCTGTTCATTCCAATATTTCTACTTTTAGGACCGGTTACATTGACTGCTCATAGTGTGATTATGACATTTATTTATAACAAAACAAACGGGAACTTGTTTCCTATGATTCTATACCACTACACAATCACTATGGCGGGTATCCTCTCCCCTTCATTTTCATTCGACGGACCTGTAGACGATATATACAAGATCGCAGTATCCGTAGGAGTTATAGTAATAGTTGCATTAATTATCTTAATATACTCCGGAATAACAGGAGCTAAACAACCTGACCGGCATAATGATTTGGTTTCTGCAAAAGATTAATAAACCCAAGTTTATATTCTGATTTTTGGGCTGCTTGTTAGATCGAATAAAGCAGCCCTTAGTTTGGTTAGATGCTAACAAAATATTTATCTGTCCAGAGCTGGGCTTCAATACATATATACTGTTCTTTAATACTGTCGATAAATTTATTTACATCGTTATCATGTATAGAAATATATTCTAATAATTTATCTTTTAGAAATGGATTTCTTCTATCGGGTGAGTCCATTTTTGCTACGCTATCACCAAATGTAAAACTAACATCTAAAATATCGATGTCATCTAATTTAATTTTTATTGCTTTACCGCAGTCAAAATTTTTATATAAATTTTCGCAAAATTGTACAGCAAAATAATAAGGATGCGATATTTGTGGTTTTCCACCAATCATTATAAAATTATCGTAAAGCCATTTCTCTGTTTTCATTCTATGCTGATAATATACGGGAAAGTCGGGACCAAATCGTCTATGAGCCTTACATTGGCTTTCTTTATATAATTTATCCGCAACACAAAAAGCTTCTTTTTCTGAAAGCTGTGTTATGCTTTTTAATGGCTCACTGCTATTATAACGATAATTAACTAAATATATGTCATTGTTACCCATTACTACACCACCAAAATATAAATTGCACCAAACCTCTACCGCATTGGTAACCCAATACAAAAAATAGTCTTTTTGTTACAATGATTAATATCATTATAACAATTTTTTTAAATCGTAACACCTTCACAATATATGTATTATTGAAAATTGTATAATCCGCAATTCCGAAGGCATCCGATGTTACCGAAATATCAACGACCCGCCACTTAAAAATGCTTTACATTTTTTAAAGTGGACGCTTGTACCTCACTGGTAGTACTACTATTATCATAAATCATTTATTCTCGAATGGTATTATTTAAATTAAATACCATTAAAATCATATCTTTAAATTACCATGAAAGCAAGTACCAATATATTTATCATCAATATTATAATCACGGATTTTTAAGTTTTATTAATATCACCTTGATACATTATATATTTTATTGTAGTATATTTATTATAAGCAGCCTATGTAAAACACGTAAAATATATGAAATTTGAGGTGGAACTCATGATCCGGGAAATATCAAATAATACTTATAATACTATACTTAGAAGAACGAAAGTCGAAGATTTAAATTTTGTTTATATGTCAGAGCATAATGAAGATAACAAAGAATTTATTGGTCAACAAACAATTGATGAGCACAGAAACATGCTTGTTGACGATAACATATTACACTTAGTTGTTATAAACAGACCGAATAAAAAATTAATTGGATATGTAATATTAGCCGGTTTAAACAGTCCAAATATAGAGTTGAGAAGAATAGTTATAAACGAAAAAGGAAAGGGTTATGGCAGAGAGACACTTAAGTTATGTAGAGAATTTGTTTTCAAAAGGCTAAACGCCCACCGTTTTTGGTTGGACGTTAACCAGAAAAATAAACGAGCTTATAATTTATATATATCAGAAGGATTTGTTGAAGAAGGAATTTTAAGAGAATGTATTTATAATGGCAATACATATGAATCATTGGTAATTTTATCAATACTTGAATTTGAATATGTCAATTAAATTCAAAGGGCTTCTTCACCTTCTCCTTAAAACAAACAACAACTGCTTGAATCCTGTAAAATCAGCAAATTCCTACGAGTAATCAATATTAAGTAAAATACAATCAAATACCTCTATCTGATATTTTTCTTCTATAAGTGAGCATGACTTTCCATGTTCTTTTTTTATTGTTCATTTAAGTTCTTATCACTTGTTTTAATATTGATTCAAAACATTTATTACAATAAAAAACTACGATGTAATTTAATATAAAATTTTTTCTTTAAATATGATATATGTCCCTTAAAATTCCAAATAATACGATTATATAATGATAACTCTTTCATCTTTGCCTTATTAAATTCAATTTGATGAGATGATATATCGGCAACCGTAAGCTCTTTGCACATATTTACAATATCTTTCGTGTATCTACCTGATCCTGCTCCAATCTCAAATGCACAATCCGATGGTTTTATATACCTCTTCAAAATATCTAAATGAACATGATATAAAAGTTCTCCGTGTGCATCCCTTTCAAGTCTAGTCCACTCTCTGTCACCATAATTGTCATAACGATTTCTGGGTATTTCGGGATTGTAACTCATAAAAACATCTCCTTTTAAAATTTAATAAAGAGTTAATAAAAATGATGACTTCCGAAAAATTGAAACTAACATTTTCCATGCCCTCACCTTTTCCTTCCAAAATACAAACCATGCAGACTGTATCCTAAAATATTTTGATCTTCACAGGTGGCATAGTGATATTCAAGCCATTTTTTGAATGTTATATCATCGGAATCATTAATCTTAGAGCGGATGGTATAACATATTCCATCCGTACCTATGTTGTAAATAGTCTCTATATCCGCATCTGTCATTATCTCATTTATTTCCTTTGGCGTTGTCCCGTAAAAAGTATTCTTTGTGCCGATTTTGCTGTATTCTAAAAGTTCATCAATATTAGCAAGTCTTTCTTCACAATTATATAGTATAGCTGCATATCTGTTAATATAAGCCACTGCAAGAATTCCACCGTTTTTCAATACCCGTAGACACTCTCTTACAGTTTTAACCCTTTCAGCTTTATCATGGAGATGATATAGTGCACCCATACACAAAACTATATCAAAGCTTTCGTCATCAAACATAGATAAATCCAGAACATTTCCTGTGTAAACATTATCAAGCAGCTTCTTTTTTGTCTGTTTCTTCTCAATTAAGCTTACATTATATGGGACAATGTCACCGGCAGTAACTTTATACCCCTTTTCCGCTAGATAAAAAGAGTATACTCCCGTTCCTGCACATGCATCAAGTATAGTGGCTCCTTCCGGAAACAGCTTCTCAAAATATCTGACAGTCGTCAAAAATTCTATTGAGTGTGCTTTATCTTTTTGTAATCGTCCATCTTCATTATACTCAGTTTCATAATACTTAATAAGTGTATCCGTCATATCCTCATCCTCCAAAATACAAAAAACCCGCAGAAATCACCTGTTAAGTGACTCCGCAGGGTATCTTCCTACGTGTAGGGCTCCTCCGCCCCTATGCAGCTCAAGTGTCCGGCTCTTATGCACACTCACTATTTTGGAACATTATTACATATATGACTTGGAATTGTCAAGCATAAACTTGCAAGTTTTCTTGCAGTATTTTTAAATATTTTTTAAACGCTATTCAAATTTTACTTTTAATTACTTTTATACTTTACTATCTTTTAATATCAGAGATATCAATAAGTTGTTTATATTGCAAATTTCTCTATCCTTTGTTTTTACATAAATTGAAACAGAAAACTAAGGTTTTTTTAAGATTACATTTTTTATCTATTAGAAAAACAATCATTGATTGATTTTATCTCAATTAACAATATATGGTCTTTCCAAGAATAGTATATTATACTGTAACCAGAAAGAGCGCTCTTTACTTTTCTAATAGGAGTTGAATAATATGAAAATCGGTAAAACAATAAAAAAGCTGCGAAGGGAAAAGGATTTGACCCAGGAACGTCTTGCTGAGTATTTAAACGTATCCCCACAAGCCGTATCAAGATGGGAGACCGATATGGCATATCCCGATATTACCATCATACCTAAGATTGCAAACTTTTTCGGAGTGTCATCAGACCTGCTTCTGGGAATTGAGAGCCATAAAAATGAAGAAAAAATACAAGATTATTTGAAAGAACATCATCGTCTTAACAACCTGGGTGACCGGAGAGCAAGGTATGAGTTGATGAAAAAAGCGGCATCAGAATATCCGGGAGATTTCAGAATTATAATAAAATACGCCTGGACATTAGCCGAAAAGCCTTTTACACCCCCGGATAATTCCAATGATATCAATGAAACCTCAAGCGAAGTAGAGGCTATATGTTTAAGGGTCCTTGATGACTGTACAGATGATGAGATACGGTACGAAGCAATTGATATACTGGCAATGTTGTACGGAATGCTCAGGGATTTTGAAAAGGCGAAAAATATAATAAACCGCTTACCTGGTGATAATCAAACTAAACCGGAAAAGCTCGAGATGTTATATGACAATGGGAGCCTAGAGCAAATATTACAAAGACAAGAAAACATTCAGTATCTTGGCTGGGCCTTACGATTGAAAATCAGAAATACCGCATTTGAACAGACTATACCTGATGAAAAAATTAAGCTGTTTAAAAAAGCAATTGCTATTTATGAGCTAATATACGACAATGAGGATTATCATTTTTACAACTGTGATTTAGCTGATCTTTATATCTGGATCGCAGGATGCCATATTGAAAAATTTGAATACGATAATGCCCTCCAAGCCCTTGAAAAAGCGGCAAATCATTGTATAGCTTTTGACAGCTTACCAGAGGAGATAACACATACATCCCTTCTTGTAAACAGGCTTGTATATCGCAGAGATAACAGTACAAAGGGTTATATGGGCACAAAGTCGGCAAAGGAACTTTGTAGTTTACAAAATGAGTTATACGATCCCATACGCAACACATATCAGTTTAAGGCTATAGTAGAAAAATTGAATCAGTATTCGAAATGAAAGGATTCGGGGACAGTTATCACCTTTTCATCGTATAATATTGACTTCATGGAAAATTATTGATATTATTAAAGAGCAATAATAAATTTTTGGAATTTTACTATTGCTACAGTGAAATTTCAGCGGATGATACCTGTGATATAGATGAGATTATATCCGAAAAACCACCCGTGAACTATGTAAAAAAGGAGTTTAATAACATGGCTGATACCAATTTAGTTAGAATATTGGACCTGTATAAAGACAATAAAATTAATGGTGATGAAGCGGAAAAGATGATTAAATCGGTAATTAATAGTAGTGGTCATTCAAGTGACGAACTGCCTTGGAAGGATGATGGAAAATTGCGGATAGTTGCTTATATAGGAAGAAAAATTTTAAAGAAAGGTGATCCCGAAGTTAAAAACTTGGAAGTTAACTATGACGGTAAGGCCTTAAACGTTGAATGTTACGGCAACCTGACCTGCGGCGATGTCGAACATAACGTAAGCGCCGGTTCCAATGTAACATGCGGTAATATAAAAGGGAATGTGGCTTCCGGCGGGTGGATTCGTTGTAAATCTGTTAAAGGCAAAGTAGCCGCCCTCGGCGGTATCCAAATTGAAAAATAGACAAAAACATTAAACGGTTGTTACGGTTAGAGCCTAACCGTAACAACCGTATTTTAAATTCCGTTATAATGATACCCCTATTGAAATACTTGAGGTCGACGGCAATCTGGTATAATTGTTACAGGCAGTTATTCCGCTACGGTTTCCACAGGGTAATTTTTATTTGTAAAGTTCTACTACCAATCAGTTAATCTTATCAATTCGCTGTAAAAAAATTAATCAATGGTTAAGTAATGGCTTTTAAACATTCTATTATTTAAAATAAGTTCATCTAATGTAACCGGTTTATATCCGTTTATATCTACTCCTGCATTCAATGCATTATCCATTTTCTTTAGTGTTTCGAATACTAAGCCTTCTCTATTATTATGTATATGACCATGCACATGCAGCGCACCCCGAGCTGAACCGTTCCAGGAAAGCATAGGGTAATGGCTTAGTGTAATTCGTTTTTCACCATCCTTTATTTCCAAATAGTATGAAACAGAAACAAAATGTTTTTGGAGATCACAGTTTTTTATCCAACGATTATCATGGTTACCTAATATTAAATGCTTTGTTCCATTTAATCTTTCTATATAATAATTTGCATGTTTCGCACTGCGGAATACAAAATCACCGAGTATATAAACAATATCATCTGCAGAAACAATACTGTTCCAATTATCAATTAAAGCTTCATCCATCTCTGTTATATCCTTAAAAGGACGATTGCAAAGGTGGATTATATTAAAATGTCCAAAATGTGAATCAGCAGTATAATATATCATCACATCACCTTCTTTCAGTTTGATTATATTTATATACAAAATGCCTGCTATTAACCATCTCATTTCTTTATTGAATCCGTACCATCGGGTGTCGTGATGTTCTTAACAAAACAAATAACCCGCTCCGCTTCCTCAAAGCCGCAGCTCTTGTGGAACAGCTCGCTTGCCGTATTATCAAGCAAACAGTCTGACGCAAGCTGCTTTATTCCTTTTTCCTTCGCAAACTTTTCCGCACATGTAACGAGCTCTCTTGCAATGCCTTGCCCACGATATTCCGGTAAAACATAAATTGCTTCAACAAACACAACAGGCGAAGTGTCTGTTCCGTTTACATAATCATTTCGAATTGATACATTCATAAAACCCACAATCTTACTATTCCGTTGATATAAAAATCCAACTTCCTTTTTGTTTGTCAAAAAATCATCATACGCCTTGAACATCTCATTGAAAGTGTGACCCGGAAACAATTTTAGCGATAATTCAACCCATTCTTTTAGATTTGATTTGTCTGCGTTTATAATACCCATAAACAATATATCCTCCCTACAAACAAAGTGCTTTACACCGTGGGCTGCTTAGAATCCAATTTTTCTGAATATGTACCGGTAAATTCATTTTTTAATATACCATAAACTGACGAATCCAATGGGGCAGTTTGGTTTTCATTCCTCAAATATTTTAATGCCCAATTCTGAACGTTTTAGAATTTCGGACGTAGGTAGCAGCTTTTCCGCATAACCATGTTCTTTCAGTGTGCAGTTAATGATATTTAAAGCATGTTCGTCAATACCATCCCATTTTAGCATTTCCCGTCCGCTGAAACGATTGAGCCAGGCTAGCGTTTTTATATTACGGTCATTAAATGCCTTGCGTGAGGATGGTTCCAGCTTGTCAAGCAGTATATCAATCGGAAGCATAAACGCCGGTTCCTTATGATGGAAGTTGCGATTATATGCTTTGGCTTCCTCTGCAGATATATTAAAAACCGGATCTTCATGAAATACGCCTTTAATGCCGTCTAAAGCACCTTCGTATAACGGTAGGGCCATTAGTGCGTCAAAGTTTTTTCCACCCGGTGTCGTGATGTTAAATGCTTCAGCACTTCGAAATCCAAATCGCGGGTAATAATCCGGATGCCCGTAAAAGACAATCGCACGATATCCTAATCGCTTGGCCTCCACAATTGTATGCCGCATCAATGCTGAGCCGATACCGCAATTCCAGTATTCCGGCAAGACGCTTAAAGGACCGAATGTCAACACCTCACATTCAGCACCTCTACTGTCGACAATCTTGGCTTTGGAATAAATGACATTTCCCACAAGTTTTCCGTTAACCTCTGCAACGTAATCCAGTTCCGGGACAAATGCCGGGACATTTCGTAAAAGGTGTATCAAATAATGTTCATCACACGTCGGACTTGTAAATCCCCAAAACGCTTCTCGTGTTAGCTCTTCTACTGCATGATAATCGTTTATAGTTTCTAATCGTAAGGTCAAATTCATTTTAAAATTCTCCGTTCTTGTTTTTCTGTTTTCCAATTTATTTGGCTTCATATTTTTTCCTTCCAATATACATTAAATGCTCTGAATAGCTCAGTAAATCCTCACGTTCACTGACCTTCTCGGCAAGGTCGAGCCACTTTTGTATAACCTCTTGAGGCTGCGCCTTAATGTTTTCTTCACAGGGGGCTAAGATACTTTCCTGTCCAAAGAAATGCAACTTTTCGAGCGGAAACCGTGCCATGAAAGGTAAGACATCTTTGTGTCTGTAAAAGTAGCTTTGAGTAAAACTGTCACCGGAAAAAGGCAGATCATCTTCGAACAGCTTGTAATGGACTTCCACATCTTTTTCTATTATAAGTTGCGGCTCGTACTTCATAGAATAAATAATGCCGCCGTAGGATGATATAAACGACACAAAAATGATTCCGTTCTGCTTTAACCGTTTAAGGCTTGCATTTATTACTTTCACTCTGTCCGCTTCATCTAAAAGATGATACATAGGACCCATCAAAAGAATATGATCATACTGTTCACTTATGAGATTATCAACTTCCCTTGCATCACCCACAAGAGTTCTAAAATTGACACCTTGCGCAATTGCTTGCTCTTGTGCAAATTCCACATTAGCACTTGAAAGGTCAAACAAAGTTACATCGCAACCCTTTTCTGCAAGATAAAGTGAATATCGTCCGGGGCCACCACCAATATCGAGAACCTTGTCACCGGGATTTACATATCGGTTGATATATCTGATCGTCAGCTCAAATTCGAATTGATGCCGTAGCAAACGTTCCCATTCTACCATAACACTCTTATCATAAAACTCTTTAACTATTCTAATTGTATCACTCATCATCTTCCCCCTCCAATCTCCACTCAAATACATTCACAAACCGTTGACCATCTTTGTAAAGGTCATGCCATTCGGGCAGGCGTGCTATACGGATTAACTTTGCGCCAAGCTTTTCACAAGTACGCTTTGAAGCAATGTTGGTTTGGTTGTTGGTGATCAATACTTTATTCATCCCGTGCGCTTGGATAACCGGCGTAAGAACCCGGCAGGCCTTTTCGGCATATCCATGTCCACGGTGCTGTTGTTCAACACTGTAACCGATTTGTCCGCCATAATATAAGCCATCCGTATAGCCGATACGTAAGTTGACCTCACCGACACGGCTATTGTTACGGCGGATTTCAAACTTATATGCCGGAACCCATTTCTTTTCAGGGATAGCAGGCTTTTTGCCAACACAGACAAGTTCTATCTCACCATCAGATAAATCATGTATATCAATAAAATTATTAAAAACAACCGGTAGGGAATTGTAATAAGAGATTTCCTGCATGGTTACCCATTCATCTCTAAGGATAGCATAGGAATATTCATCGCCATACTTTTTATCTGAAAACTTATTGGCAGGTCTCCCTTCAAGAAAACAGCCCTCTCTTCGCATACCTATCCGTTCCATGACACGGTACGAGCCATAATTTTCCGTATCACAGTGAGCAATAATTCTGTGAAGTCCCAAATCAATAAAACCAAACTTTAAAATGCACTTACCCATTTCGGTACCAAAGCCCTGTTTCCAGTAATCTCTATGTAAAATCCAGCCAATTTCCGCATCTTTCTCGCCTAACATGGCTAAATTACAGCCACCGATAAGCTTTCCGCTTGATTTTAATACAGCAGCATATTGATAATTATTACATGGGTTTTCTTTTGATTTTGCAATAGCTTGCAAAACAAACGCTTTGGTGTGTGATTCCTCATTCGGTCCCCAAACCATATACTGAATATTCTCAGCAATACTTGCATAAGCGTGAACTGCTTCAAAATCATTTTCCTCGAATGGTCGTAAAATCAAATGCTCTGTTTCAAGAGTTTTCATAATCTTCATCTCCATACTTTTTATCATATTTATATATTGTTACATGCTAACTTTTGACTACCGTTTAAATGCAAAAAACCCACAGAATCGCAATTATGTGACTCCGCAGGTAAAATCTCCACGTGTAAGGCTTTCATGCCCCCATGCAGCTCAGGCCATAAGCCCTTATGCACGCTCACTATTTATAGTATTCTTGCATATATTTTCCATTCTGTCAATAAGTTAATGAAAGAATTCTTGCATAAACTATGTTTTTTATTTGACACAGAGATGTAATCATGCACCCATTTGGCATTAAACTCTTTTAATCAAAGTTGCTAAAGAAATATGTAACATCATCATTATGCGCTGGTTCTCCACCGGCTGATTCATACAAAGCACAAGCCGCTATATTTGATT
>CAZJOD010000048.1:0-22441 GCA_964547525.1 uncultured Clostridiaceae bacterium | reverse complement strand
CCGATTTTGTGTAAAATGCTTATTTTTAAATGATAAGAAAAGAAAAATTATTGATTATAAGTTGTTGTTATAGAAAGTAAATGTTAGAATTTATATTACAAGCAAAATTGTTTGATACAGTGATATTATAATTATAATAAGGAGCTATACAATATGAATCAAGAAAATACATTATTTTATAATGGCAAAATAAGTACTATGGATGAAAAGAATACTGTAGCTGATTCTATTTATGTTGAAAAGGGAATAATCAAATATGTAGGTAAATTATCCGATGTTGAAAACGGTGCAAAAACCGGTAGTAATAAGATTGATTTGGGTGGCAAGCGAGTTTTACCGGGTCTAATAGATACTCATACACATTTTACCAGAGCTGCATTGAGTGAAATAAGAACACAGCAGTTTGTACCTGATACCATAAAAGATGTTTTGGATTATGTCAAAGAAAAAACAAAAACGACAGAAAAAGGCAAATGGATATATATGCCTAATATTTATCCTACTCGTATCAAGGATTTGAGGTTTCCTTTCGCTTGGGAATTAGACGAAGCCGCACCCGAACATCCTGTTTATGCAGACGGATTTTATGCCGGAGCTGCAAATACTTTGGCCCTTAAAGATGCAGGTCTATACAACAAATCGGATAAAGGTGTAATACGGGATGAATTTGGAAATCCAACAGGAAGAGTATTGGGAATGCGTAGAATATTTGAAAAGAGTATACCCGGTATTATATATACACCTGAAGAATTGGATTTGGCCATAGCTCGGTTAGGTGAAGAATATGCCAAGGCCGGAATAACTTCGGTTACCGAAGGTATGTCAACCGGTGACGGGCTGGCAGGCTTGGCCGGAGCGTTAAAAAATGATAAAGCATATGTCAGAGTCATATTAACCATGGTTATGAATCCCGAAAATAAAAATTTGTTGAAGGATTTTAAAAGAGAATCCGAGTGTTATGATCAAAGCTTTATAAAACATCTGTATGGCAAGGTTGTTATTGACGGTGGAATACTTACAGGGACAGCCTTAATGAGGAAACCGTATTCAAATGTATTGCAGATTTTCGGATACGACTTTGACGATTACTACGGCAATATCGGCACCGATTTTGATACAATGTACCGTTCATTGGATATATGCGAAGAATTAGGATTAAAATTCTGTGTACATGCCACCGGTAATAAGTCTGTGGACTTGTTTTTAGATGTTTTGGAGGAGTATAGAAATAATACGGGAAAATTATCTTCCGGGCATGCGGTTTTACACGGAAATTTTATGGACACGGCTACAATAAAAAGAATAAAAGAGCTTAATGCGGCACTATTATTTCAACCTGCATGGCATTATAAAGATTCACATGCCGTTGAAAATTTCATGGATACCGAAACTTTTAACACTTTTTTGCCTTATAAAAGTTTATATGAATCCGGTATTATGTGTGCGGCAGGATCGGATCATATGATAAAACATGATAAAAACAAATCACAGAATCCTTATAATCCTTTTTCAGCAATATATAACATGGTTACTCGAGTCAACGAAAAAGGAATGTGCATAGGAAAGGAGCATTGTGTTTCGATTGAAAATGCTGTTAGATTTTACACGTCGAAAGCGGCTTTCCAAGGAGGAGGGCATGAAGACAGAGGATGTCTGTCAATAGGAAAAAGTGCCGACTTCTTTTGCCTGACCGATGATATCTTCAATTGTCCGGTTGAACGCATTCCGTACATACAATCGGAAATGACCGTGTTAAACGGAAAGATAGTATACTAACAAAAGTAAGAAAGTAGAAAGTTTATGTCAATACTTTATGTAGTCGCAACACCTATAGGAAATTTGAATGACACTTCTAAAAGAATGATAGAAGTTTTAAGTTCGTGTGATCTTATTTTAGCCGAAGATACCAGGCATACCGTAAAGCTGACCAATCATTTTAATATAAAAACAAAATTGATGTCATATCATAAGTTCAATGAAAAAGAACGTTCAATACAAATTATTGAAAGAATGAAAGCCGAAGATTTGAATGTAGCGGTGGTATCGGATGCCGGCACACCCGGTATATCAGATCCGGGATATGAAATAGTTAAATCGGCACATGACAACGGTATTCGAGTTATCGGGATACCCGGCGGTTCGGCTGTTATAACGGCGTTATCAATATCAGGTATGGATGCGTCCTCTTTTGTGTTTAAAGGTTTTTTTCCAAGAGAAGCAAAGGAGAAGGAACAATTGGTAAGTGACATGAAAAATTCTAAAGAGAGGATATATGTATTTTACGAATCACCAAAAAGGATAATAAAGTTCAGCGAATATATGGCTGAGCGTTTTCCTGAAGCTAACGCATGCTTTTGCAGTGACCTTACCAAATTACATGAGAAAACGATAACAGGGAACATTAATGAAATATATCTGTCCTTGAAAGACGATCCTGAAAGTGAATTAGGAGAATATACTGTAGTTATTGATATTACCAAGTGCATAACCGGTAAAGAAGAGGAAACGGTCGAAGTATATTCAATAGAGGCCGTATTAACGGATGTTATGATAAAAAATAAATGTACATTGAAAGATGCCGTTAACATTACGAATACGAATTTCCCTGACATCAGCAAAAAGGAAGTCTATCAGGCTTCATTAAATTTGAAGCAATTGTTTCAGCCCGACTGATAATTATCAAAACTGTCATACTAAGTAAACCAATATTTTTTGTTTGTTTAATAATCTCTACATTGCAGTATTATCTTTTTACATGTACAATTATATTATCAAAGAAGACATGAGGAGGGGATTGAAACGGACAAAAGAGATGCGATAACATTTACAGTTTTAAAGTTGGTGGCCGAACACGGTTTTCATAATGTACCGGTTTCATTGATTTCTAAAGAGTCGGGTGTAGCTGTAGGTACCATATATTTTTATTTTAATAATAAACAGGGTTTGATGGATTCCATGTATACCGATATAATTAACGATATGTCAAAGTATGTATCGGTTGGTATTGAGTCGGCTAAGACCATTGAAGAGAAAATTTATTGTTTTTGGATGGGGTACTTCAATTACTGTATCAACAACCCGCTTCAAGCCAATTTTATTTGTCAACCCGGCATTGAAAAGTACATCTCTCCCTCATTAATACAATATGACAAGGAAATATTCGGTCAGGTAAAAAATATAATTGATGAAGGTATTAAAGAAGAGATAATAAAAGATTTACCCTATAATGTGATTTTGTCTTTTTTAATCGGCCCTATAAAAGATATACAAATCTTTTATCAAGCGGGAGAAATTGATATTGACGAAAGCATGATGAATAAGATATTCGGTGTGTTTTGGAACGGTATAGTACATAAAAACAATGGAGAAACAATTGAATGAAATACAAAATGATTTTGTTGGATATGGATGGCACATTGTTGGATGACAACAAAAATATTCAAACGGATAATGTCAGAGTTTTACAAACGCTTCAAAGTAAAGGTGTTATTATAGGGATAGCCACAGGCAGAAGGTATTCCTTTGCAAAACCGGTGCTTGAACGTTACGGATTAAAAGCCGTGTTTTTTTCAAACAACGGCAATACTACATGGGATATGCAAAGCGACAGGTTGTTGGATTGTACCACACTAAAAAAAGATCATTTTTTAAATGTTTTAAAGTTAGGTTATGAGGAAGGAATGCATCCTATTTTACATGTTAATTTATATGATAAGGGGTATGATCTGGCCACTGAATTTGATTATACATTTGAAGGATATAAAGGTTACATAAGAAAAGATACCGGTAACCATTTAGTGGATAGCGATTTGACTAAATTGGCCGACTCGGTGATGATTATGTGTTATGGAGGAGATTTGGACAAGGTCAGAACTTTACAAACAAAAATTCACGCTCTGTATTCGGATGATATACATACACATATAACAATGTCTTTGATAAGAATAGGTCCGTTGTTAGAGATAAGTGAAAAAGAAGGCACAAAATGGCACGCGGCTATAAAATATGCCACCGGCTTGGGTATAAAACAAAATGAGATCGTTGCTATAGGCGATGATAATAATGATATTGAAATGATCGAACACGCAGGGGTTGGAATTGCCATGAAAAACGCGTTGGATGGAGCTAAAAACAAAGCGGATATTATTTTAGAATATGACAACAACCAAGCGGGGGTGGCTAAAGGATTGGAAATTGTTTACGGTGATTTTTTAAAGTGAAATGAAGTTGATAGTATAAACTTTGCACTGACAAGATAAATAGTGTAGATCGGTATTTATTTTTATACGGATACATAGGTAAACTTATTTTTAAAAGTATGCTAAATATGCTTTCTTTGTGTTGACTTTTTAATATAGAAATAATAAAATATATATGTAACTAAAAGGTTACTAATGAAGAATTCTTAGAACATAAAAAATGCCAAAGGAGTATGATTAGGATGAATGATTTATATTTGCCGGTAAATATAGCCGGAGTTGAGTTTAAAAATCCTTTTTATGTTGCGTCGGGTCCTACGACGAACTCGGTAAAACAATTGAAAAGAATTGAAGAAACAGGATGGGCGGGAGCCAGCATAAAATTAACTATAGATCCCGCACCTTATATAAACAGGGTACCGCGTTACAGCTTGTTTAAAGACCGGAGCGCATTGGCATTCACTGCGGAAAAAAGGTTGACTTTTGAGCAAGGTCTTAAGCTTGTAGACGATGCGAAAAAAGTATTGAATGATTTGATCTTGTTTGCAAACATAACCTATGCCGGTGAAGAAGGTGTAGCCGGATGGGTAAATATGGCTAAAAAATTCGAGGAAGTCGGCGCAGATATTATTGAGTTAAATATGTGCTGTCCTAATATGTCTTTTAATGTGGAAGTATCCGGCGCTGAAAATAAAAGCGGTAAAAAAACCGGTGCGTCCTTAGGACAAAATGCAGATGCCGTTACCGAAATAGTTAAAGCAATTAAACGGGAGATTAAGATACCCTTGTTTATAAAATTGACACCTGAAGGTGGAAAAATCGCTCAAGTTGCAAAATCTCTTTATGAAGCGGGTGCGGACGCGGTAGGCGGAACGTCGAACAGGTTGGGTATACCTCCGGTGAATTTAAAAGATCCGAAAAAAGCAATATATCATTTACAGGATGAGATCAGTATGTCTTGCTATTGCGGACCTTGGTTGAAGCCGTTGGCGTTAAGAGATACATACGAAATTAGAAAAGCTAACGGAACCGAACCTAAAATCATGATGGCAGGCGGTGTAAGAAATTACATTGATGCTGCGGAAATGATAATGTGCGGGGCGGACCTGGTCGGTATTTGCTCTGAAACTTTATACAGTGGGTTTGGTTTTATTGAAGGACTTATCAAAGACTTAAAAATTTATATGTCTGAAAACGGTTACAATTCGTTGCAGGATATGAGAGATATTATTGTACCGGAAGTAAAAAGCGCTCCCGAATTAACCCTTTATGACGGATATGCGAAGATTATTAATCCGGATTTGGCGGCACCTTGTAAAGTTGCATGTCCTAACAGTGTTCCGGCACAAGCATATGTCAGAAAAACAGCTCAAGGAAAATTTAGAGAAGCTTATGATCTTATAATGAGCAAGAGTCCGTTACAATCGGTTTGCGGAGTAGTTTGTAATAAAGAGTGTGAAAACGCTTGTACGCGTAATGAAACCGGTGAGCCTGTAAGGATCCGTGAGATTAAAAGATTTATATTGGATTATGCTAAAAAGCAAGGCTGGACCGAAGAAGGATTTAACAATGCCGATAATAATAAAAAAGTTGCGGTAGTGGGAGCCGGTCCTTCAGGCTTGTCATGCGCTTGGAATTTAAGAAAAGCGGGTTACGACGTAACAATATTCGAACGTGAAGAAAAAGCGGGAGGAATGCTGCGTTACGGTATACCGTCATTCCGTTTTGATAAGAGCATACTGGATGAAGAGATCGAAACTATGAAACATGCGGGTATAAAAATTCAAACCGGAAAAGCATTGGGTAAAGATTTTACAGTTGAAAGCCTTAAAAAAGATGGATTTGAATCAGTTTATCTGGCAATCGGTACTTGGAAAGGAAGAAAAGCGGGTATACCCGGAGAAGATTCACCGGATGTATATGATGCTCTTTTATACCTAAGACAAGTAAATGAAGGAAAAAAACCTGAAACAGGGAATAATGTGGTTGTTATCGGTGGAGGATTCACCGCGGCAGATGCGGCTCGTGCGGCAAAAAGGTTAGGTGCGGAACAGGTGTATATCGCATACAGAAGAACTCGTGACCAGATGCCAATATCCGACGAAGAACTATTTGAAACCGAACAAGAAGGAGTAAAAGTTTTATATCTTGTATCTCCTGAAAGTATAATTACCGAAAACGGTAAAATTACCGGCATTAAAATGAGTAATCATGTATTAGGCGATGAAGATGAAACCGGCAGAAGATGCCCGATTGGTGTGGATTGCTCAGATTTTACTTTACGATGCGATACTGTAATTATGGCGCTTGGTCAAAAAGATGACGGTTCTATGCCGGGTAATATAAAGATTGCGAAAGATTTATCCACCAATATAGAAGGTGTTTATGCGGGTGGAGATATTACCGGTGCCGGTACGGTTATTAAAGCGATTGGAATGGGTAGGAAAGCCGCAGCTGCTATTGACGAGTATCTCGCTAAAGACAACGCCGTTATAAAATATGAAGGCGAGTTGGAATCAGTAGACAAATATACTGTTTTAGAGCGTGAAGGTTACAAAAGAAGTGCGGGCAAACTTGATATTTATGCAAGAACGGCAATTGAAAGAATTGCGGACTTTGAGACGTTTACAAGAACCTTGACCGAAGAAGAAGCGGTCAAAGAATCGGTTAAATGCTTAAGCTGCGGTTGTGGAGAAGGTTGTGGTATATGTTTTGAAATATGCAAAGAGTTTGCCATATATAAGGACGGAGCTGACAGGTTCCATATTAATCAAGATGAATGCGTAGCGTGTGGTATGTGCTACAACAGATGTCCTAACGGAAATATCGAAATGATAAATATGGGTGTATTAAACGATAACAAAAAGAAAGCCGATGCTTGCGGATTGACTTGTGATTGCACTAATCTTTAAATTCGATTGAATATATTGAGTATCATACTTTAAAAGCGACATAAAGATTAAAAACAGGCTGCATTTTGTGGCCTGTTTTTAATTAAACAGGATACATTTTTTATGGAATGATAGTTTTAATTGATTTAATTAAAAGAAACCAAAAAATAGTATTAATCAATTGAAAAATCCGGTATTATTATATTGTGAGGTGACATTTTATGACTTACTATATTATAATAAACAATTTTACAAAACACATAAAATGCATATCGAATTTTGTAATTAAAATCGGGTATTTAACCTTATTTATTAAAGGCTTTTTTGAAGCCTTTTTTAATGCGGTCGCTTCAACATAGTGAACCGTGTTTTTATTCGAGGAGGATATACTTAATGAATGCACAAAAAATCATTTTCGAATCAATGGTAGGAATATACGACGATGTATCGCGTATGGTAACCGATAAAGGTGAAACAATAGTCCCGGAAAAAGGTCATATTTTATATAGTCAGTATACCGGGTTGTATTTCGCCGAGTTATATGTAAATAACAAGTTTGAAAATCCATATTATAAAGATCCTAAGACATTAGAGATGGCAATTAAATGTTGGGAATTTTTTTATACTTTAACTGATGCCGAAGGTGAAACAAAACTGGTTACATTCGACAATTATTGGGGTAAATGTGTTGACGAATGGGGTGTATTTCATTGGATGAATTCATTGGAATTGATTAAACCGTATATGGATACCGATACTGTTCAAAAATGGTCTGACAGAATTGATGTAATAATGCAAAAGAAAATTATACCGGGTGTAAAAAAGCAATTACATAGCAATACTTTTCGTTATTCAATAGCAAATCATGAAGTGGCGAATCATTTTTGCTGGCATGTTGTGGCGGCATATCGTTACGGTATGCTAAAAGATGATAAAAAAGCTATGGAAATAGCCGATAAAGTTATGAACTTGATAGCTGACGGACAGACATTATCCGGCACGTGGTACGAGGGGAAAACACTTGTTTCTAAATATGCGACTGTAACAATAGGTGCTTTATCCAAATATTATTTTCTCTCCGGGAACGAAAAGATTTTAAATGCATTAAGGAAATCTTTAACATACATATCTAAATTAATGTATCCGGATTTTTCAGTATCGGCTGCTATCGATACTCGGAACAGATATTCAAAGCACTTTGCACCAATGAATTTCCCTGCGGCTTATTCATATTTTGATGAAGGTAAAGAGGTGGTTTCTACATTTGTTACGGCTATTCAAAATATTCTGACTAATAAAAGTTTTATCGGAAGTACACAAGGGATTGCCATGTTGGTAGAAAATTACCGTCATATCAAAGACGACTTTATGGTAAGCCCGGTAAAAGAATTCAGATTGTACAACGAAACCGTTTGTATGCCGGAAGAAAACGTATTAATTTTAAAAGATAAGAAATGGGTCGTTGATATGTGCTGTCAAACAATAAAAACCTACGGAAGCAGATGGATATTGGAACGCCAAAACCTTTTCGCCGTATACAATGATGATTGCGGGCTGATTGTAGGTGGAGGACACTCCATTGCACAACCTCAATTGTCATGTTTTAACATAGTGTCACATGGGAAATTATACTATACCCATGAAGAAGGAATGCTTTCAAATGATAATAAAGGCATGAATTTAACTTATGGAAACAAAAAATGCACCGTTAGATTTGAGTTTGAAGAAGAAAGTCTGATAATCTATTATAATGTCGAAGGTTTGTCAGAAACCGAACGTGCTTATGTGAACATACCTTTATTTGTCGGTTTAGGAGAGAGTGTGACCGTTAATGATAAAAAATATCTTTTTGGCAAAGAGTATTTTGGTACGGGTGTGCCTAAAGACTCTTTTGTAGAATACAAAGGGAAAAAATTATATTTATCGGATGAAGCTGTTTTTAATTATCCTTTGATCCCCTACAATTCTTATGTTGTTAACCATCAAAAATCTTTTGAAGAAACTTTCGCAGTAATAACGGTTGAATTTGAACATAACCGTCATGATTTAAAAGTTATTATAAAGTAACAGGATAAAGGAGGCTTTATGAAAAGAGGAGAGATTGTTGCGGAAATAGGTCCATCCGAAAAGAATCCGAGAAATAGTGAGGGATCGTTTATAGATCTTAAAAACGGAAAAATTATGTTTGCATACAGCAAATTTATCGGAGAATCCGGAAGTGACGATGCTAAAGCATTAATAGCCGCCAGATTTTCCGAAGACGGAGGTTTGACTTGGAGTGATGATAAAACATTGTTCAAACCGGAAGATTTCAACGCTTTAAATATTATGAGCACCTCCATGGTACGTCTACATAATGACGATATATGTTTGTTTTTTGTAATTCGTTACGGTTGGCACGATACGCGACCCTTTTTATTCAGATCCAAGGATGAAGGGAATACCTGGGAGAAACCCGTTTGCTGTGCACACGGTCCGGGATATTATGTGACAAATAATGATAGAATTGTACTTTTGAAAAACGGTAGATTGATACTACCTACAGCCTTTCACAGAATGAGAGGAGACCATATTACAAGGTGGAACTCTTTTGACGGGAGGGGTATACCGGTGTTGTTTTATTCCGATGATAACGGATATACATGGAAGGAATCGGAAAATTATGCTTACGTTTCAATTCCCGGATCTAAAAGTGGAATGCAGGAGGCGGGGGTTTTGGAGTTATATGAAAACTGTTTATGGCAATGGTTCAGGACCGATCTCGGTTGCCAATATCAATCTTTTTCACATGATAACGGTTTATCTTGGTCTATACCGGAACCGTCCCGGTATACAAGTCCTCAATCACCTATGTCGGTAAAACGAATACCACATACAGGTGATTTGTTAGCGGTATACAATCCTCAACCGAGATTTGACGGTAGATGGTTTTCTAAAGCCGGGGACAGAACACCTTTGGTTTATTCAATAAGCCGGGATAATGGAAAAAGTAAAAGTATACCTGTTATCATAGAGGATGATTTTGATTCCGGTTATTGTTATATTGCGATTCATTTTACCGAAAGTGCCGTACTTTTAGCGTATTGCGCCGGAAGTGTAAATGACGGTGGTTGTTTAAACAGGTTGAGGATGAGACGTATAGAGTATAACGATCTATATGACAATTTATCGTTATAAATAATTCCTATTATATTTAAACGCTATCAGGATTAAATAAAATTTGTGATAGCTACCGGGAGAATGCTATGAAAATTATTAAAACAGAATTGAATTTTGAAAGAGAACCGTTTAAAGCGCCATTTGGCTTTAAGGGAAAATATTTAAACGGCTTATGGCAAACTGTCGTAATGTTAGAGAGTGAAAATAAAAATCAAGGAATCGGTATAGGTGTTCAAAGTGTTTTATGGTCGGATTCACAGATTTTTTCACGTTTTTCGGCTGAAGCCGGAAATGCCGTAATGTTTTTGCTGACTGAATATGCATTGAAAAACTGTATAGAATACGAATTTGATACACCGGTCGAGCTTTTAGATTATTTATTTCCCTTGTTGTGTGAATATGGTAAAAAGTTAACAGGCGAAGCTATGCGAGAAACATTTGCTTTAAACGCTTTGGTGCCGGTTGATTTAGCTGCATGGCAGCTGTATGCCGAGGAAAAGCGAATCAATAATTTTGATGACATGATTTCAAAGCGATATAGTAGCACTTTAGATGTAAAACATTCAAAATTAGCTTGCATACCTTTGGTTAATTATTCGTTAACAGGTGACGATATAAAAAGCCTTTTAAATGAAGGATTTTTCTTTTTCAAGATAAAGGTAGGAAATGATCCTGACAAGGATGGTAACATAAATAAGATGTTACAATGGGATAAAAAAAGACTTTTACAAATACATTCTTTATTAAAAGATACTGAAATACAATGGACTACTGACGGTAAAATACCATATTATCTGGATGCAAACGGGAGATATCCGGATAAAAATGTGTTGGAGGATTTTTTAAGTTACGCCGATGGAATAGGAGCTCTTGATCGAATTATTCTTTTTGAAGAACCGTTTCCGGAGGAGTATAAGGATTACATTGGTAATCTTCCGGTGCGAATTGCCGCCGATGAGAGCGCCCATACCGTTAAAGATGTGATTGAACGACTTGATTTAGGATATAAAGCCATAGCTTTAAAGCCTATAGCAAAAACTTTAAGCATGAGTTTAAAAATAGCCGCTATATGTAAGGAACGTAAGATACCGTGTTTTTGTGCCGACTTGACGGTACCACCGGTTATGATTGAATGGAATAAAAATGTTGCGGCCAGACTTGATCCTCTACCGGGAATGAAGATTGGTGTTTTGGAAACCAACGCACATCAAAATTATAAAAACTGGACACAGATTATGGGATATCATCCGTATCCCGAAAGTCAGTGGGCTTATTCTAAAAACGGCTTATTCACTTTGAACGACGACTTTTATATTAATAGCGGTGGTATTTTTGAAAAGGTAGATCATTATAGAAAATTGGTTACTTAAAATATGATTGTAAGGCAATAACTTTTTTTGAAAGTCAAATCAGATATGATTTATTAAATGATTTGTTAATATGTATTATTAGAATGGATTAAGCGGTTTTACGGAGGTGATATAATTCTATAATCAAATGAAGAATTAATCGGAAATGAATTTTGTACCTACAAATGCAAAGAACAAAATAATTTGAGGAGAGATTATGAAAATTATATTTAAAAGATTTATTTCATTAGGACTTATTTTTATTATACTATTGACCACATCGTGCATTGATAGCAATACTTTTGAAGATGATTCTGAAATTACCGAAGCTACCGAAAAAGAAAGCTCTTCGTCGGTATCTGTTGTTGAAATGACAACAGTAGGCAGTACCGGCCAATCGCAAACATCCCAACCGGATAAGGAATATGATGTGGATATACCAATATCAAGTACTTTTTATTCTAAAACAGTGTTGGATACAATTGAAAAAAATTGTACAGACTTACTGGAATTTAAGGCTATGAGGCAGATTGCAATTAATGCGGCACGAAAATACCTTGAACTTGATTATGATGATTTATGGAACATGATATTTGATCCCGATTTGGAACGTTCGTGGATGGTTAAATCGGACGGGATTTGTCCTTCTTGTAAACAATCGGTTATAATGTACGACTGGGTTATAAATCCCGGAACAAATCCGTGGAAACTCCAATGTCCTAAATGTAAAGAGTATTTTCCCAAAAATGATTATGAATCGTATTATAAATCGGGTTTGAATAATGCAGGACGTTTCTCTCATGATTTAGCTGATAAAACTTTACTATATAATGCCGAGACAGGCGATAAGAATGATAAATTCGGTGTAGATGACGGAACCGGATATGTACAAGGTGGAGATACTTTCAGATTTATACAAACTTACCTGGTATACGGGCAATGGAAGAAAACCATTTTAAATGCAATTAAAAGTTTATCCGATGCTTACATATTTACAAGAGATACCGAATACGGAGTTAGAGCATTAATACTTTTAGACCGGTTAGCCGACTTCTTTCCGGAATACGATTATGTAAAACAAGGTTGGTTGTATGAACAAATAGGTACTTGCGCAGGCTACATATCATACAGAATAGACAGTGCTTTCGAGTGTTACGATCTTGCTCTTGCATATGATAAGGTGGTCGAGGTTATATATATGGAACCAAAATTACGAGACTATCTGGCTGACAAGGCAAAAATAACCGGAATAGATAATAAAAAGCTTACCTTCGAAGATATAAAGTCAAATATTGATAATCGTATTTTAAAAGATATTGTCAATAATCAACAAAAGTTGAACAGTAACCCACCTTACACTGAATTGGCCGTATTCGCCGCTTTAGGTGTTTTGAACTGGCCTGACAATCAAATCCTGCTGGAAGATCAGATAGCGAATATAATAAATAATAATACAAAATATGATGGTATGACCGGAGAAAGCGGTTTGTTAGGATATGCGACAATGGGCAAAAGTGCAATAGCTAAATTATGTAATCTTTTTACTTTGGCTGATCCCGAGTTTATAGAAAAAATGTACAATCGCTGCCCTAAACTTTATAATGCGTACCGGTTTCATATTGACCTTCACTGTGTGAATAAATACTACCCTATCTTGGGTGACACCGGTTATTTCGGTTCGGGAGTAGGAATATATCCTAACAGTGGCGGTGAAGAAAATCTTATGTTGTATAAGTTATATGAATTAACCGGTGACAAGGATTTAATAAGGATAATCTATAATAACAGTGGTCAAAAAGCTACAGGATCGTTTAAGTTCTTTGTGGAGCTGGAGGACATACAAAAAAATATGAGGTTATAGAAAAAATAGGCAAAGAAAATAATCGTATAGAATTGGATTCCATAAGAAAAGATGAATACCAAATTGCCGTACTTCGTACGGGAGAAAATCCTGATGCAACCGAGGTATGGATTAATTTCGGCACCAATAAAATTTCACACAGTCACGGTGACGGTATGAATATTGGAATTTACTTTCAAGATGCGGATTTAATGCCGGATAACGGTTATCCTAATGTCAGTTATGGTGGCGGTTGGAATTCCGATGTGGTAAGGTGGTTTACAGGAACGGCTTCCCACAATGTAGTGGCGTTTAACAACCAACGACAAAGCAGAGCAAACGGTACTATCACCCTATGGTCACAGGGAGATGTTTTTAAAGTGTTTCGAGCAAATGCACCAGGTACTTTCAGCGGTGTTCAAAAATATGAACGCTCATTGGCTCTTGTTAACATAAATAAAACAAGTACATACATAGTTGATGTATTTAGAGTCGGGGACGGTCCCGAGGGATCTTATGAAAAATATAACCGAAGTAATATTGGAGATTTAACTGTAACGGGGTTGACATTGACCGATACCGAAAGGGAATACCCTCAGGCCATATACTTAAGTAACTTCCAAAAAAGCATTGAAACAGAAGATGTATGGACAGCCGATTGGTTTTTAAACAATTACTTTAACGTAATAAAATACGGATATGCCTTACATCTGAAGATGATCGATTTTACCAGGGATGAACAAGTGTTTACGTGCGATACTTGGTTGCCGCCTTCTATGACTTTGAAATCTCAAGGTCATGAAGGTTTTCAATTGCCGACTGTGGTAACTGAAAGAACAGTAGAGCAAGGTGAAACGGTTGCATTTGTTTCTATATTAGAGCCATACACAAAAGAATCAAAAATATTGGAGGCAAAAAGATTGGATTGTATATCAATCGCTGACAATAAGGATTATGAAGTTAATGTCGCATTAGAAGTCAAAACTAAAAACTCGTATACTGATGTTATAGTTTTATTGGATTGCGATGTTGACGAGGATTTAACGGATGTAAGAATCTACACCGAAAGGGGAGTGATTGAAACAAACGCACAATCATTGTTGCTAAGATACGATGACAATGATGTATTAAAATTAATTAGAGCTTCTAAAGGTGATTACGTAAAAATCGGTGATATGGTTTATAACATAGAAGATTGCGATGATGTTACCGAATATGATTTTTAATTTTAAATAAATTATTGGTTTCACTACAATAAATCCCTTACTGGAAACCATTTTTTATGCGAAATATATTAATTAAGAAATGAGGTTGCAAAAAAATGAATGGAATTGAATATTCTATAAGAGATAATGTCTTATATATTAGACCCGGACAATTATGTTGTATACGCTGTTTGTTAGGTGGCGGATCTGACCAAGTACCGGAGTATGAGACGGTTGATAACGCGGTTAAAGCTATAAAGGCAAATTCCGATATACATATTTGTTTACATACGGCATTTGACGAAATCGGAGCCAGAACAGATATGTTTGATAAGCTTACCGCATCCGAGAGACTTTTTGACCTTACGGTACTTCAACGATTAGGGTTAGTTCCTTATTCTATACGAACGGCAAGAGAACTGTTTGATATTTTAAATATTAAAATACCAAAGATTAACGATTTATGTGTTGGAACCGATAATCCTGAGAAATGGCCTACTTGTCCGTTATCAGACGGTGCGTCATACGATAAAAAAATTACTCCGGTAATGAAAAGAGACTTAGTTGAAAAATCTTTGATAAAAAAGGAATCATGTGAACAGATAGAAAAAGCCGACAGGATTTTTATCAGAATTCATCACATCCTGTGCATCACATGCTTTTTACAGAAAGAAGATGCTACTGTACCTATCGAAGAAGATAATTTATTTGAAGTTTGGGATAAAATGCTAAATAATCCGGATATACCGGTCACACTGATGGAGGGATGCAACAGCTGTATGGTTTGTCCTCCTTGTCATGCGTTTGACATGGAAAGAGGGATATGTAACGGTGCATGCGGTTTAAGAGATAGGAAAAAGGATCTTGACACCTTCAAAAAAATGGGTATGCTTCCCGGAGAAACTTATCCCGCAAGAGAATTATTATACAAAATCTATTCTACAATAGACACAACCCGGGGTATCTGTGATTATGGCGAAGATACGGCATACGAATGGAAAGCTTGCGGAGGTGGCGGAGATAATTATAAACGTTACCAAAAAGGAAGAGCTTATGCAATAAAACGATTAGGTTTTGATCTATAATCTTATTGATTACAAATTATGTAATGCTATTTGTTTACTAAGGAGTATTTGTCATGAAAAAAGTCTTTCATACATCTGTACTATATTTGTTAATTTTATCATTATTATCAGTTGCATCATGTAATGTACAAACGGATGGCGAGAATAACAATGAAACCACTGCCACTCAAACCACAGTCGATACAAATAAAGTCAATATATCGGAGACATTGCCTGAAAAGGATACACTTATACCGATATCAAGTACTTTTTATTCACAGGAAATTCTTAATATTGTAAACCAAAATTGTGTTGATTTGTTAGAGTTTAAAGCACAGAAGCAAACAGCTATAAAAGCGGCTGATAAATATTTAAAGTTTAGTTATGATGAATTGTGGGAAATGGTTTTCGGTCCGGAATTAGAGCGTTCGTGGATGGTAAAATCCGACGGAATTTGCCCGAGTTGCAAAAAACCTGTTATTATGTATGATTGGATAATAGATCCACATACAAATCCCTGGAAGCTTAAATGTCCAAAATGTGGCGAACTATTCCCAAAAAACGATTTTGAAGCGTATTATAAGTCAGGCTTAGACATAGAGGGTAGGTTCTCATATAATTTAGCGGATGACGAATTGTTATATAATATGGAATCAGGAGATAAGAAAGACAAGTTTGGTGTGGATGATGGAACAGGGTATGTCCAAGACGGCGAAGTTTTCAGATTTATACAAACCTATCTTATTTACGGACAATGGAAAAGAACAATATTGGATGCAATAAAAACGCTTTCCAACGCATATATGTATACACAAGACACCGAATATGCCGTTAGAACATTAATTTTGCTTGACAGATTGGCCGACTTCTTTCCGGAGTTCGACTATTATAACCAAGGATGGATGTATGAGAAATTACATTCAAACCAAGGGTACATATCATATAATATTGACACCGCCTTTGAGATTTATGATCTGGCTTTATCTTATGATAAAGTGGTAGAGGTTCTCTTTACGGAACCTAGGGTGTGTGAGTTTTTAAGTCAAAAAGCCGATTCTACCGGTAATGATAATAAAAAAAGCACCCCGTATGAGGTTAAACTTAACATTGACGAAAGGATATTCAAAGATGCTATAAAAAATTCCGGCAAATATATTAGTAATCCGCCATACACCGATTTGGCGGTTTTCGTATCACGAGCGGTATTGGATTGGCCGGCGAATCAAAAAGAATTAGAAGATGAGATAGCACAAATCATTATAAAAAATACATTATATGACGGTTTGACTGGTGAAAGCGGATTAGTAGGTTATGCGTCTATGGGTAAAAGTGCAATAGCGAAACTGTGTAATATATTTACTCAAGCAGATCCGAGCTTTATTGAAAAAATGTACCGCAAATGTCCTAAACTATATGATGCTTACAGATTTCATATTGATTTGTTATGTGTGAACAAATATTATCCTATACTTGGAGATTCGAGTTACTTCGGAACAAGTAACGGTGTGTATCCTAACAGTGGCGGTGAAGAAAACCTCATGTTATATACTCTTTACGAATTAACCGGAGATGAAGATCTGATAAAAGCCTTGTTTAGAGCCAATGGGATGAAATCGACAAGTGCTCTGACGAGATTTGTTACAACCGATAACATTTCTGATAAATATAGAACAATAAATGAGATTGTAAAAAACGGCGGAGACATCACCTTGTCCAGTGTACGCAAAGATGAGTATCAGATGGCTGTTCTTAGAACCGGAGAAGGGCAAGATAAGCGTGAAGTATGGATAAATTTCGGTACCAATAAAATATCTCATGATCATGGTGATGGTATGAATATAGGCATATACTATCAGGATACGGATTTCATGCCTGATAACGGTTATCCTAATGTTGCTTATGGAGACGGATGGTATTCGGATGTTGTCAAGTGGAATAGAGCGACTATAGCCCATAATGTGGTATCATTTAATAAACAAAACCAAAGAAGAACAATGGGGAATATAACATTATGGTCAATCGGGGATGTTTTCAAGACACTTCGTGCAAACGCACCTGAAATTTATCAGGGAATACAAAAATATGAACGTTCGTTGGCACTAATAGATATAGATTCCACCACATCATATATACTTGATGTTTTTCGTGTAGGTGCAGGTCCTGCGGGTTCTTATGAAAAGTATAGCAGAAGCAATATATCCGAGTTGACGGTTGAAGGATTATATACGGAAAACACCGAACGGGATTATCCTTCTTATGTATTTCTTGACAATTTCCAGGAGTGTTATAAAACTGATGACGAATGGACCGCTGATTGGAATATTTTAAACCAATTTAACGTTTATAATTATGCTTTTAAAATACATTTAAAAATGATTGACCTAACACGTGATGATAACATATTCTTAGCGGATACATGGCTCCCGCCTTCAATGTCTATGATGTCGCAAGGACACGAAGGTTTTCAGTTGCCAACGGTTATTAATGAAAAAATCGTAGAGGAGGGGGAAATAGCCGCTTTTGTCAGCATATTAGAACCTTACTCGAGGGAATCGAAAATAGTACAAGCAAGAAGGCTTAATTGCATATCACTTAACGATAGGTTGGAACACGATTCTAATGTGGCGGTTGAAGTTAAATCGGTCAAAGGATTTACCGATTTAATAATTTTAACAGACCCTGACATAAATAAACATAATTTAGATGTATTTATCGACACCGAAATAGGTATGGTAAAAACAGATGCACAATCATGTATGATCAGGTATGATGAAAAGGGTAATCTTATTTTAATCAGAGCTTCAAAGGGCAGCTACTTAAAAATAGATGAACTTAATTTTCAAATTGCAGATACGGAGGATATTACCGAGTATAATTTTTAATAAATGTATTGACTCTACTACAATAACTATTTTTACTGCAAAAGAGCGAATAAACATTGGACTGTAATTGCAAAATCTGTTGGCGAAAATGCAGTATTAAAAAGCAATTAATTGCTACTCAATATCTTTTATGAAAACCAACGAGCAATTAAGCACATTGGTTTTAGCTTGTAACTCACAGCAAGTGTTCGTTACTTTGATTAGTTATATAAATTAATATTGCGGTCTGTATGGAATGTGGTATAATGGGGAAAACTTCAACAGGAGATAACAATATATGAAAAGTCCGTTCGAAATGTTAATGCTACTATGTTTTGGAGCCGCTTGGCCTACATCCATTGTAAAGTCAATTAAATCAAAAAGTACAAAAGGTAAAAGTATTTATTTTTTAATAATTATTTTAGTCGGATATACAGCCGGAATAATGCATAAAATTTTTTATAACAATGATTTTGTTATTTACTTTTACATACTAAACTTTGTTATGGTGTTTACCGATTTATTAATGTACATAAAAAATAAAAAATATGAGAAAAAGCATAATCTATAAGATGGAGGCTTTTAATGAAAATAGCATCCGGGTGGAAAGACTATTCCGTGCTTTCGACAGGTGACGGAGAAAAAATTGAAAAATGGGCTGATTTTGTATTATGCAGGCCTGACCCTCAAATAATATGGCCTAAATATAATAAAAACATATGGAATAACGCTCATGCGTATTACAAGCGAAGCTCAAAAGGTGGAGGCGAGTGGGAGTTCCGAAAAAAAATTCCTGATAGATGGACTGTTTCTTACGGTAACCTTAAATATTATGTAGAACCTATGGGATTTAAGCATACCGGCTTGTTTCCCGAGCAAGCTGTTAATTGGGACTATATGATTGAAAAAATAAAGCGCTCCACAAAACCCGTTAATGTGTTAAACTTGTTTGCTTATACAGGCGGGGCTACTGTGGCGTGTGCATCGGCAGGTGCGAATGTCTGTCATGTTGATGCGGCTAAAGGTATGGTGGAAAAAGCCAAACGAAACTTGGAACTTTCAGGATTACGTGAAAAGCCGGTTAGGTTTATAGTAGATGACGTGATAAAATTCGTACAAAGAGAAATCCGACGAGAGAATACTTATGATGCCATTATAATGGATCCGCCTTCATACGGAAGAGGTCCTAAAGGTGAAATATGGAAGCTGGAAGAAGAATTGTTCGGGCTTGTGAATCTTTGTAGCAATGTTTTATCATCTGAACCGGTCTTTTTTATTTTGAATTCATATACTACCGGTCTTAGCGCTTCGGTAATGAAGAATATTTTGGATTTAATTTTAAATCATAAATTTAACGGTAAAACAGATGATTTTGAAATAGGATTACCTGTAGACGATTCGAATATAACATTACCGTGTGGCAGTACTGCATGCTGGGAGCGATATATATGAAAGAACCGGATGTTATATATGAAGATAACCACATTATAGTTGTTGTTAAACCGGTGGGGGTCCTATCTCAAAGCGATAAAACCGGTGACCCGGATATGTTGTCTTTAATAAAAGCTTACTTAAAGGTAAAATACAACAAACCCGGGGATGTATATTTAGGGTTGGTTCATCGTCTCGATAGGGCTGTCGGAGGTGTGATGGTTTTTGCAAAGACATCGAAAGCTGCATCAAGGCTATCTGAGTCTATAAGGAAAAAAGAAATGACAAAAATTTATTATGCCGTTACAAAAGGGATACCCGAAAAGATGCAAGGTATTATAAATTCATTTCTGTTAAAAGATGAAAAGACTAATATCGTTCGTTGTGTGGATAGTAAAACTCCTGATGCAAAAGAAGCGATTTTAGAATATACGGTATGTGAAGTTGCAAAAGACAGTGCATTGTTAAAAATTAATCTACATACCGGAAGACCGCATCAAATAAGAGTACAGTTGGCACAAACGGGATACCCGCTGCTTGGAGATGTAAAATACGGAAATGACTCTAAAGAATTAAAAAGTCCCGCTCTATGGTCTTTTTCTTTGGAGTTTTGCCACCCTGTTAAAAAAGAAAATATGAAGTTTGAGAAATTACCACCTAAAGTAAAGCCGTGGTTGGATTTTTCTCATATATTTACAGTATAAGACTAATAAGAATTTTGAATGTAAACGTATGATAAGCTTACATTATTAAAAATAAATGTTAAACGTATCCTATTTTATAGGCCTAAGGACGCATCGAACGTCCTCAGGTCGGCTTACATTTTTAAATCAAGTTTAAAAATGTATCCTATATTAATAGTGAAATCATTATTGTTATTTAAAATTTTATATGGTATACTTTTGAATAATGGAAAAATATATGGTAAAACAGATGTATATATGATCTGTTTTTGCTTTAAATAACGGGATTAGTCCTACGAAAACTCACACTTCGTTGACATGACGAAGTTTTTTATGCATTATAAAAAGCGGATGTAGTGAAAGGAGATAACATACATGAAAGACAAAATAGAAGCCATAAAACAAAAAGCTTTTACAATAATAAAAAGTGCCGACACTCTAAAAGATCTTGAAGAATCCAGAGTTACCGTATTAGGTAAAAAAGGTGAATTAACTTTATTGTTAAGAGAAATGGGAAAGTTATCCGTAGAAGAAAGACCTATTATAGGGAAAGTGGCAAACCAAGCCAGAACCGAGATAGAAGAACTTATTAGCGAAACGGAATCCTTGTTAAAGAATAAAGAAGAATTAAACAGAATAAATAGTGAAACGATTGATATAACTATTCCGGGTAAAAAGGTTGAAATAGGTAAAAAGCATCCTATTACACAGACAACGGAAATGATTACGAATATTTTTTTAGGCCTAGGATATCAAATTGCCGAAGGACCGGACATTGAGACGGTTTTTAATAATTTCGACGCATTAAATGCTCCGGAAGAGCATCCGTCAAGAGATGAGCAAGATACTTTTTATATTAATGAAAATGTTGTACTTAGAACACAAACTTCACCTGTACAAATAAGAGTGATGAAAAGCCGGAAACCGCCGATTAAAATAATTTGTCCCGGAAGAGTATACCGGGCTGATGATGTAGATGCAACTCATTCACCGGTATTTCATCAAGTGGAAGGATTGGTCGTTGACAAAAATGTTACAATGGGTGATTTGACCGGAACTTTAAAATTAGTGGCAAAGAGTCTTTTTGGAGAAAACACCGATATAAGACTGAGACCTCACCATTTCCCGTTTACAGAACCAAGTGCTGAAGTTGATGTTACTTGCTGGACTTGCATGGGAAAAGGATGCAGGGTATGTAAAAATGAAGGATGGATAGAAATTTTAGGAGCCGGAATGGTTCATCCGAATGTTTTAAGAAACTGTGGCATTGATCCGAACGAGTATACCGGATTTGCATTCGGTATGGGGATAGACAGAATAACCATGAGCCGATTTGCAATAAACGATTTGAGGTTACTGTTTGACAATGATTTAAGATTTTTAAAACAATTTTAACAATATGGAGGTTTAATATGAAAATACCGGTTGGCTGGTTAGCCGATTATTTAGATATTGATGTTAGTGCGAAGGAATTGGCTAATGCCATGACTATGAGCGGTTCAAAAGTTGAAGCTATATATAACAGGGGTGAATATATTAAAAACGTTGTTACAGGCAAAATTATGACTGTAAAAACACATCCTGATGCCGATAAATTACTTGTTGCAAAAGTTAATACAGGCAATGCGACGGTACAGATCGTAACGGGAGCGCAAAATATTAAGGAAGGCGATATAGTGCCTATCGCTTTAACCGGAGCGGAGCTCCCCGGTGGTAAAAAGATTAAAAAAAGTAAACTGCGTGGTGTTGAATCAAACGG
>CAZJOD010000047.1:18112-22769 GCA_964547525.1 uncultured Clostridiaceae bacterium | reverse complement strand
GGGACATATGAAACTTTAATTACATACAGTGTATCGGGTAATCCGGCATGATGGCTGTGAAAAAGCTTTTTAGACACTTGAACAATACCTTCTGAGTATAAGTTTTCGAATTGAACGCACATTTCTGTGGTTATATTCCGAATAAGTATCAAAGTGAACGAAGAATAGGATATGTATTGTCTTATTCTTCGCTTCAAATATTACGAAAGAAAAAGACATATGAAAAAATTTAAATCAATTTTATTTATAACAGTGTTTCTTATGGTGTGTTGTGGATGCTTAATGCAAGTCAAGGGTGAAAATGATACTAATTTATTTGCATTTTCGATTATAGACACAAAGGAAAGTTATGTGGATATAAGTGCAAAACCCGGAGATATAATAACTTTTTCAGTGCAACTATATAATAATGGAGCTAAAACAAAAACGAACACATTATATATAAGTGACAGTTATACGGCAAACAATGGAGGAACCATGACACTTTCTCCTGAAGAAGCTACAAGAGACGGTGTAGGAGGTTGGTTTCAACCGGATAGAACCGATATAACTCTGGAACCCGGTGAAAAAACTGTTATAGAAATAATAGGTCGGATACCAAATGACATTGAGTCCGGTACTCATATAGCGGTTCTATATTTAAGAAGTCAAGTCTTTGACGGAGATAACAGTGATCCAAATAAAAAAGGTGCAAGTTTTAAGATAAATCATGTTTATTCGTTGTCAAGTGCAATAGTTATTCGTTTAGCCGGAAAAGATGAACATGGTTTTTTAATTAAAAATGGTTATGATAAAAAATGGATAAAAGATAAAGATCTGGTCTTGTCATTTATTATCAGTAATATTGGAAATACATACGATTACCCGAAAGTGGTTTTTGAAATGTATGATAATAACGATGTATTGCATTATAACACAGAACAAGATTTAGATATTGTTTATCCTAATAATCTGTGTAACGTCATATTTGCAATACCAAGAGAAAAATATATAAATGAAAAATATAAAATACGGGTAACAGTCAAATATAATAAGAATACATCCATGACAAATAAATATTTTGATTTAAATTTGACTTCCTCTGAAATATCAACAGCTGAAAAAGAAATAAAAAAGGAAGAGGAAGCTATAAAAACATATTTGATATCGGAAAACAGCCTTTATATTTTGTTAGCAGGGGCGTTTGTGTTGATAATTTTAATATACTTTTTATTTTATAGAAAACATTTTATAATTAACGAACCGTCAAAATAATGTTTACCAATTCATGTTATAAAATTTTTATAAGCGAATACTTATAGTAAGAGTCATCAATATAATGTATTTGTGTGAGTTATATATGAAAAGAACAATATTTATTATAATAAGAAAAAGTATAATACTCGTTACTATGGTTATTTTTACTTTGTTACTTGTCAGTGTGATATTTACAGTACATGCTGCAAAATACTTTGAGGAAGATGGTAAAACATATATAATAGTCATTGATCCGGGTCATGGCGGTGTAGATGGGGGCACATATATAGGGAATTTATATGAAAAAGATATAAATTTAGATATAGCTAAAAAAACTAAAGCGTATTTAGAACAAAAAGGACATATTGTCATAATGACCAGAGATAAAGATATCTCGTTGGACTCGTTATGCAGTGCCGATATCGGTCGTCATCGAAAAGATTTATCCGCACGTGCAGACATTATTAACCACAGCGGTGCAAGTATATTTATTAGCATACATATTAATAGTAACTTTGGTAATCCCGCTACAAACGGGTCTGTAGTATTTTTCCATAATAAAAGCTCTTCGGGTAAGGTTTTAGCCTATGATGTGCAAAGAGCTTTAAACAATGTTCTTGCCGACGGAATAAAAAGATCAATACATAATCCGGTTCCGGCCGACTATTTTTTATTAAGAAACACAAGCATTCCGGGACTGATTGTAGAGGCCGCATTTATTTCAAACCGAAAAGAGCGAGAGCTTCTAACCAACCAAAAATTTAAGGATGATCTGGCTTTTGCAATTGGTGAAGGTATTATCAAATACTTTAACAAAAGCAATTTTGTTTTACAGGTAACCGGTCACTACATTAACTTAGCGGACTATGTGGATAGTCTATTCGGACGGTAAGTCTTTTTGCAGCCTGATCCCAGTTTTTTTCGTCTGTAAACCTTAAGTTAGCAGATTGTCCGGAAAATATTAAAGGAACCATAACTTCTCCGTTTAATAATCTTGCTTCACCGGGTAAACTGTTGTATTCATCTTCTTCAGGTAAAAGAGCGTTATAAAAACCGTAATATATATTGCCTGATTCAAATTGAAAAGTTACTCCGTATTCAAATTCAAGTATTTGATCTGAAGGCCGCCATATAAAACCAAGATCAGGGGTATTATATAATTGTTTTCCTCCTTCGAATATTGAGCGTACCGGTACATAAATTTTTTGATTTATTATTTGAGCGGGTACAGGTAAATCCAATGTTATAGTATTTGTATTATTAGTATTTGTAACTAAAACCTGAATATTTGTGTCTATTCCTTGATTTAATTCTTTAACAGTTCTGTCCACAGCTGTAATAGCTTCAGCGAAAGTTATATTTTTCCCCGCTCTCACACTTCCGTCAGGATAACCTATTATCAGATCAAAATTTACCGCTTCGCTTACAAACCCTTTAAACCAACCGGGCAATGAAGCGAAATCAGTAAAAAGATTCCCACCTTGAGTATACAGTGTGGCGGGATATACCCGTCCTATGGCACGATCGATCATCAAAATACATTCTCGTCTGGAAACAGGTGATGCCGGGTGAAACATATTATCCGGGTAATCGGATGGAAGCACCAATCCGAAATTTAAAGCTGTTTTTAACCAGCCTTCAGTGGCTATCCGGTGATTCGATATATCTGAGAACCAATCCTCATCTGCATTTGTGGAAACATGAGATAAAAAATTCGCAGTAACACCGCCGGGCACAATTTTTACAGCTCTTAATAACATTTCAACAAGCTCGGATCTACTGATTTCTTTATCGGGATTAAAATTAGGTTGAAGTTCACACCAACCTTGATTTACCGCATTTACCATGTGCTCATATGCCCAGTGGTTTGACCACCCGGCCAAATCTATTTGAGCGTTAACTGTTGCACTAAATAGTAATTGTACTACAACAAGCGTTGCTATTATAAAACCGGGATATTTAATAAACGGATGTTTAATGTTTAAATTTTTAAATCTAACAGATGTTTTATTCATTGGTTCATCTCCTTACAAAACATATATGGATATGTTATGTATTATAAAGTAATTTATTCTATGTAAAATGTAGATATATTCATGTGAATATTATACTTTTTTCATTTATTCAATATCAAAAATGTAATATTTGCATTGTGACGGCATATATGTGATTAAGAACCAAAATGTAGATTTTACTAAAAATCAAAAAGGAGTCGAAATGATACAAAGTAGATTAAGAAGCAAAGTTGTATGGGCGTCAATGCTGGCATTGATTTATTTCGTAGTAAAAGAATGGGTTGGGTTCGAGATACCTAAATGGGACCTATTCGTTACACTGTTACTTGCAGTATTAACAGGTTTTGGTATATTAAATAATCCTACTAATAAATCAGGTTTTTGATGAAACAGATCTTTTTATTTTTCTAAGGCCTGACACGATAGATGTCAGGCTATTTTGTAAGCGTAATTAAACTAAATTTTATTATCAGATACATATGAATTATCATAAATAAAGGTATGATAATTTGAAATTGTCGTTTTTTTGTCTTATGACGAAATATCCGCATAGATATATAAAAACCGGGTGCACCTCCTACCAAAGATATTCCGAATAATGTTTTTTCAGGAATTCTTTTGCGTTTATAAATAGCAGCTTTTTTATCATATACACATAATACCGATGCAAAGATATTTATTATTATGTAATAAGGTATTAACAAGTCTTTCATGAGTATATAATACAATAATGTAATGAAGGTTTCAACTAATAATATTCAAGCGAACTTACCCTATAAATATATAATATGTAGACATAATACATAAACAGCCAATTATGCACATAAATCGGTAGGCGTGATAAAATTTTGTAACTGTCAGTCCAAAAGTATGTTACAATTAATATAAACAGCATACTTAACACGATATATTAACAATTAACTTATATATTTTAATTTTAAATGGCATTTTAATAAATATGTAAGCTTACCTTATATGCAAGGGGGTGGATGAGTGGCTGTTAATAATGAAATGTTTTTTAACGTTACGAGTAACATAGACATAGATACATTATATGTATTTTTAAGTAAGTTGAATATAATACCGAAAGCTTTCGGTCACCAATTCAAAAATCTTTCCATAGAGTATGACGATAGAATAACCGGAGATTTTCAGCTTATATACATAATCGGTGGTAAAAGTTTTATAACTATTGATACAACTACATACGAATGTACTACCGGTGACATTGTTTTAATTCCTCCCTTCAAAAAATACAATATAAAAACAGACAGATCGGATCTCCATGATTATTATTGGATTTTTTTCGATGTTTATCCTTTTTACCTACAAGGAAAGTTTTTAAGTGTTATGACTGAAGATAACGGCTACAAAATTTCAATCGGATTATATAAAGATATATTATC
>CAZJOD010000047.1:0-18102 GCA_964547525.1 uncultured Clostridiaceae bacterium | reverse complement strand
TAGAGTCTGAGGTATTAAATAGAGAACCGGGTGAATTGATATTTGTAAAAACCTTTTTAATTCAATTAATAACATTAATTTTAAGATCGGCGTGGAAACCGTTTAATGTAGATATATCAGGAGACTCTACAACACATGAGAACGGTATTGTAGAACAAAGCTTAGAATACATCAGAAACAATATTGAGAAGCCGTTACACATAAAAGATATTTGCGAGCATTTATTTATAAGCGAATCTTGCTTTTTTAAATCTTTTCATAATGTGTTGAATATGTCACCTCACTCACTTATACTAATATATAAAATGAAAGCTGCCGAATATTATATGAAATCAACAGATTTTTGTATTAATCAAATTTCACAACGTCTAGGATTTTCATCTCCATTTTATTTCAGTACGGTTTTTAAAAGAATATATGGTATGTCACCTAGAGATTACAAGAACACGATAAAATAGCCTGATGACTTATACAGGTATTTTATTATTTTCAAATAATTCTACTAAAAGCACTCTTTTTTAAAAAAGTATGATTTAATATTATCTATAATTTATCTTATAATAAGATATTATGTCTATAGTCTACTATCAAGATTATGTGAGAAAAGAATAACAGAATTCTGCATATTGACTTTCTTCTGCTGTGTGACGAACATTGTACACTTTTTCATATTAAAATTACAGGATTTCACATTCTATTGGCTTAAGGTCGTGTATATTATTTATATCATGGTATTTTTATACTACATAAGTGCAAAGTAGAAAAATTATATATGCCGGGTGATGATTAGTCATTATTTTCACCGAAGTAACTCAATGATATATCAGCTTGATATGTATTACATGCTATGATTTTGGTTATGTATAAAATTTTTAACGATTGATGAAAATTCCTTAATTTGTGGGTTAGGTATTACAAAAGCATACAATGCTTTTTTGGAGTACAAGTATATAAATATATTTCAACAGGGAGGAATTACACATGTCTAAACGTCTTATTAGTTTGATTGGTTCAATTGTGGTTATGACCTTATTGATAACCCTCATATCATGCAGTCAAACCGAAGAAGAACCACAAGAAACGACAACATCAGCGGCAACCGTGCAAACGACAACAACAAAAGCCGTTACTACGACAGCTACCACCACGACGACGGCGGCTACCACAACAAAAGCTGTAGAAAAAAATCCGTTGGAGGATTTTTATGAAATCACATGGTTGGTACGTTATACCGAAAATTATGTTGAAGGTCGTTGGGATGAGTTGGAATTGGAAAATAAATTCAACATCGATCTGAAGGTTTGGACTTTGGATGCATACAAGTCCGATCAAATAACTATGATGTTAGCCGCGGGTGATTACCCGGATACAGGATGGATCTATTATTATCAACCGTATCAATCTTACCAGGACAAGTTAAGTAGAAGTGTTAATCTGGATATGATTAAAACAAATATGCCCAGCTATTACGGTCTATTGGAGAAAGTGCCCATCGGCTTCGAGCTTAATAAAGTTGAGGGTAAAACCAATGAATATTACGGTCTTTCATACATTTACGGTATGAACAACTATTGGTACAATATCAACGGTTTCAGATTGGATTGGCTTGAAAACATTGGGTTTAATATTGATGACCTGGTAGTTTTCGAATCTACCTATTTCGATGAGAAATATGACAACTCAATCTATTTTTCTAATAGAGCGATTACATTTGACGAGTTAATGGAAATCTATAGAAGCTTCACCGAGGATGATCCTGACGGAAATGGAATGGACGATACATTCGGTGCAGTAATGCTATATCCGCAATACGGACATTGGAGCAATATATTGCAGAGTATGTTCGGTTATACCTCCGGTGGAGATTGGTTAATGAAAGACCCTAATTCCGGAGATTATGTTCCGTATTATGCTTATACCGGATATAGAGATTTCTTGGCTTGGGCCGAAGACACACTGGAAAAAGGATGGGTTATAGATCTTCCCGGGCAAGAATACTGGTATAACGAACTTAATGCCATATGGAACGCCGGTAAAGTCGGGCATATGTATATGGATGCAGGAGATACTTACGATACGGCAGCCGGCTATTATGACTCGGTTGTACCGTATACTTTAAGACAACATACACCTGACTCGTCGTTAGTTATCGTTCCTGCCATATTAGGACCGGACGGCCAAGGTGGAAACTGCAGATATAGTCCGTTGCCTTTTAGAACAGGCCCTTGGGGTACATGGATGTTCGGATATGAAGTTGACGACGGAAAACTGGCGAGAATTTTACAACTGCTGGAGTATACACATTTTAATACTGAAGCTTTTTACCGATATTATTATGGTATTGAAAATGTACATTACAAGTGGTCAGGTGAAAAAGGAAACAGTTCTGTAATTAAAATCGAACAAGAAAAAATACCTCCAAAATATAGAGTGGGAACAACACCACAACACATTTTTGCTACAGATAAATTCTTAGTTGATTTCAAAAAATGGGCACAAAAAACCGAGTTTATGTATGCTTTAAGTTGTTTCCAAGTTGACAACGGGTGGTTTGATAAATATACCACAGAGCCGGATAAATTGGCAACAGACGTTTATATGAGCCAAGCGATGCTTAAAAAATTAACCGATTTAAGAGCCGAATATAACAATGCAATAAACACGGTACATAATGACTTCAGGAACAGGGTGTTAAAGCATCAGATAGGGGACATAAATACCGAATGGTCTCAATATATAGATCAACTGTATGCGGCAGGACTTGAGATTATGATAAACGAAGTGTTTAATAAAGAAGAATTCAAAGTGTTCATTCCGTATAAACTGTACGAATTAGATTAATTAGCAGCATAGTAAGCGAAGTCACGAACACATGCTGTGAGAGACAAGCTAAAATCGACGGGCTCGATGCCCTGAGATTTTCAATTGGAGCGAAGTCACGAACACATGCTGTGAGAGACAAGCTAAAATCGGAGATTTATGACTCCTACACATATAGATGAAATGTTTATTTTCATCCCAAAATTTCAACTGAAAACGGGTGGATTTTATATGATCCACCCGCTTTTTATAGATTTATATCTATTAAAATCATAATCTATAATAAAATCAATCTGCTTCTACAATAATAAATCGAGCTATATTACAATGGTATATAAAAAACAAGTTTAATATATTTTATAAACTATCGCTTGTAATATCTCTATCATTAAAAAATCGTTGTATTAAAGTGTTTGGGTTTGATATAATGGTAAATGCATATAGTTGATAATAAGTTATTAAGGATGTGATGTCATGAAAAGAAATATCGATTGTTACAGTATTTATCCTATGGTTGTATTGTCAGGTAGAAAAACTACGATAAGTATATTTTCAAAAATGTCCGGTGACGGCAGTGAATCCGGAATAAATCCTTGGGGAAAAATAAAAACCGGCGGCACTTTTTCAGAGAAAAAACAATATAAGGTTAATGTGACACCTCGTGAAATCAAGTCTGCAAATACCACCACTCAACAAGATATAAGTTATACCATTAGTAACGGATATCTTGTTTTTGATTACACCTTTTACGATGAACAAGAGTATATGGTTTTCATATACGAGTCATATAACGGTGAGAATGTTCAACTTACTTTTTTTAAGTTATACTGCCTTGAAGATGATCTGTACGAATTATTGCCTTGGAAGGGTGAGATGCACATGCATAGCAATTATTCCGATGGCAAACAACCTCCCGAGATCATGTACGCCCATGCACGTCGAGTCGGTATGGAATTTGCAGTATTAACCGACCATTACTCTCTTCAACCGGCTCCTGAAGTTATGGAGAAGCTTCTTTCGGTAAAAACGGGTATGCGAATATTTAACGGTGAAGAAGTGCATAAATTGGGACAGAAAATGCATATTGTAAGTTTTGGCGCTACCTGCTGCATAAGCAAGATGTTAGCGGATAATTTCGATGAAATAAAACAAGAAGCCATTAAAATAGCCGAAAATCACGAACCGTTTCCTCAGGATGTTGATCCGGTGGAATACGGGCTTCAAAGATGGGTTTTCGATCAAATACAAAAAAACGACGGACTTGCCATACTGGCACACCCGTATTGGCCTCATGAAAAGAACTCTGTATACATACCCACTTCTCTTTCCCGATTGATTATAAATGAAGGATATGTCGACGCGTGGGAAATTACAGGGGTGGATGACGGTGATAAAGACTTTTTACAGGGAGTACTTTATGCCGAAGAATTGGCAAAGGGAGTAAAAATGCCGGTGGTCGGAAGTACCGATGCTCATGATAAAGCTGTTTTGGGAGACGGATTTAGTATTATTTTTGCTAAGGACAGTGATTATTCGTCATTGGCATCAGCCATCAGGAACAATATGTCCGTCGGAGCAAGACAGTATAAAAGAGCGGACGGGGAATTAAGATATATGGCTTTCGGACCTGCCCGATTGGTACGTTATGCCATGTTCTTAATGAGTGAGTTTTACTCTGTGCAAAACCGTTTATGTAGTTTGGAAGGTGAATTGATGTTAGAGGTATTCACCGGATATAATTGGGCGCAAGACTCGATAGAAAAAATTGCCGAACATATAAAACATGAAAAAATGCGTTGTTTTGGAAGAGAACCTGTGGAATGCTAAATAGTGGCAAGATGAAATGATACAATTTTTTAAGGAGAAAGATTATGGCCTATTTAATCGGAATAGATATAGGAACTTCAGGTACTAAGACCGTTTTGTTTAATGAATATGGCGATACGGTTGCACAATCGGTGTATGAATACGGAATGAAGCAATTAAAAGCGGGTTGGGCCGAGCAAAATCCCGAAGATTGGTGGAAAGCGACGTGTTATACTCTTAAAGCTACATTGAAAAAAGCGGGAATAAAGGGTGACGACATAACCGGGATAGGTTTGTCAGGCCAGATGCATGGATTGGTTTTATTAGATGAACAAGGAGCTGTGCTACGTGATTCAATTATTTGGTGTGACACCAGAAGTGTTAAAGAGTGTAAAGAAATAACCGATAAGGTTACATTAGAAAAGCTTATGAGGATAACATGCAATCCTGCTTTGACAGGCTTTACCGCATCGAAATTATTATGGGTAAGGAATAAGGAACCTCATATCTATGAAAAGGTTAAAAAAGTACTATTACCTAAAGATTATATCAGATACAAATTGACAGGTGAATTTGCCACTGAGGTCTCCGATGCAAGCGGTATGCAATTTTTAGATGTTCCGAAAAGATGTTGGAGTAAAGAAATATTAAGTATACTGGAAGTTGATCGGTCATTTCTAGCTAATGTATACGAGTCTTATGAAATCAGCGGATATATAAATGAACAAGCTGCGGAAACGACAGGTTTAAAAAAAGGAACACCGGTTGTAGGCGGAGGAGGAGATCAAGCCGCAGGTGGAGTGGGTAACGGTATTGTACGCAGTGGTGTAGTATCAGCTACATTAGGTACCTCAGGGGTGGTATTCGCTCATTCCGACTCTGTGAAAATCGATAACTTAGGACGCACACAAACATTTTGTCACGCGGTACCGGGAGCTTGGCATATTATGGGTGTTACAAAATCGGCAGGATTGTCTTTAAAATGGTTTAGAGATCATTTTTGTAAAGAAGAAATTTCGGTTGCCGGACTGATGGATGTGGATCCGTATGTTTTGATGGATAAAGAGTGTGAAAAGTCATCATTAGGTTCGAACGGACTTATATATCTACCGTATTTGATGGGTGAGAGGACCCCTCACCTTGATAATGATGCAAAAGGGGTGTTTTTCGGAATAACTCCCACACATACAAAAGCTGATTTTATACGTTCGGTAATGGAGGGAGTTGCGTTTGCAATGTATGATTGCCTGAACATAATTAAAGATACAGGGGTACCTGTAGACGAGATTCGTGCGTCCGGAGGCGGTGGGAAGAGCAAGATATGGAGGAGCATACAAGCTGATATTTATAGGTCCGATGTTTACACTATAAATGCTCAGGAAGGGCCGGCTATGGGCGCGGCACTGCTTGCAGGAACGGGAACCGGTGTGTATAAAAGCGTAACCGAAGCTTGTGATATGACAATTAAAATAAAAGATGTTCAAAATACCGATACAATCGCCCAAAAGACATATAAAAAATATTACACACTGTTTACAGAGCTATATCGCTCATTGAAAGATGATTTTAAAAATTTGGCATCCATACAGGATCAATAAGGCGGGGTTAAGATTATGAACATAATAAAAAGTGCCAAGATAATAAAAGAATGTGTTAATAAAAGAATTAATGAAATAATTGAATTAGGGGAAATAATTTACCGAAATCCACAACCGGGATTTACCGAATACGAGACTGCAAAGGTTGCCGGAGAAAAATTAAGTTCTTTTGGCTATAAAACGCATATACCGGATGACATACCATTTGTCAAAGCTGTATTGGATACCGGAAAACCGGGGCCTGTTATAGCAATTATCGGTGAGCTTGATTGTGTTATATGCTCAGAGCATCCCGATGCAAAACCGGGCGGATTTGTACACGCTTGTGGACATAATGTTCAAATAGCCGATATGGTAGGTTGTGCGGCGGTATTAAAAGAGTGTGGTTTATTAAATGATATGTGTGGAAAAATCATTTTTATGGGAGTTCCGGCTGAAGAACATATACAACAAGACTTCAGATCCGATTTAATAAAAAAAGGAAAGCTTACTTTTTCAGGTGGGAAAGCTGAACTGGTGTATAGAGGATATTTTGACGATGTTGATATAGCTTATATGATTCATGTAACCGATGGTAAACAAAAACTTTTATTCGGTTCGACATGTAACGGATGTCTTGTAAAGACTATATCATACAAAGGTAAAGCTTCTCATGCGGGTGGAGCACCTGAAAAGGGTATTAACGCATTATATGCGGCAAACTTAGGTCTCAATGCAATTAATGCAATTAGAGAAACTTTTAAAGAAGAAGATTGTATTCGAGTTCATCCGATAATAACAAAAGGTGGAGACACCGTAAATGTAATACCCGCTGAAGTTAATATAGGTACTTTTATCAGAGGTAAAACGTTTGATGCTATTAAGGATGTAAATGCAAAAATTGATAGAGCCTTTGCAGGTACTGCGGCGGCAATGGGATGCAGGGTAGAAATTGAGGATATTCCGGGATATTTCCCCTTGGCCTCGGATAACACTTTAACCGAATATGCTAAAGAAGCTGCAAAAACTTTAGTGGGTGATGATTATGCGGTTATCGGGCATAAAACCATTTGCACGGATATGGGTGATCTGTCTATGATTATGCCGGTAATTCATCCTTATGTGGGAGGAATTGTCGGAGGACTCCACAGTGCGGATTTTAAGATAACCGATACATATACGGCATATGGAACGGGAACTGCTTTTATGGCCTTAACGGCGTATGTGCTATTATCCGACGAAGGGATACGTGCAAAAAAAGTTATAGAAGAGTTTAAACCATACTTTAAAAGTAAACAGGATTTTATAAAATGTCTTAAAGACTTAAGTAAAAAGAAGACCTATCCTGTAAGAGACATTTTAGATTTTTAATATAGTACATATTTTACGCATATTTTGCATAGAGATCGAAAATTTATATTCTTGATGTTATGTTCTATCGGTGCAGTATATAAAGTAATGTACTATACCATATTATAAAAATCACATAAGTATACATATGGAGGGAAATGTAATGGATATTCTATCGGCAGTAAAAAATAAGATGCTTGAGTATGAAAAGTATTATGCCCAATTCGGTGAATATACCGTAGAAAAAAAGCAAAACACAAAAAAGTGGTTAGAGGCCTTGGCTGATAACAAGATACCGTTTAACGGCGGTTGTACTGAAGTGCGGTACAATAGTTTCAAAGAAATCGACTTCAGAGGTCCGGAGATCAACAATCAGGAATGGCGTGCACAGTTAAACCGTTTCTTCTGGCTGGAACCCATATCATGGGAATATGAAAGAACAAAAGATAAAAGATTGGCTCAAATCGCAAAAGATACCATTGAAGCTTGGTTGGATTTCAGATCGTATGACGGAACCGAAACGAATGAGAGTGTTTGGCGAACAACCGGTGATAATACGTTAAGTACTTCCATAAGATTGGGACAATTTAATAGAAGAGGCTGGTGGGGTGCGGTTCCATACTTGAAAGAAAGCGGATATTTTGATGACGACTTAATAAAAAGAATGATCGACAGCACATTTGAACAATTAAACTTCATGAAAAAAAATATAACACATATCGGTAATTGGAGAATAAGCCAGCTTGATACAATGTTTTTCTTGGGATATTGTTTGCCCGGTACCGAAGAATATTTGGACTTTGCAGTACACAACATAAATGAAACATTTCATACACAGGTACACAGTGATGGCAGTCATGAAGAGCATACCGCAGGATACCACGATTGGATGAAGAATGTTTTTACACGTTACTGTTACGTGCAAAAGAACAGACCTGATCTTGGACTGGATATCGACCCTGTCTTAGTTGCGAAGATGTGGAATTATTCATTATATATGTATGCACCCGATATGAAAAGAACAGGGTTGAATGACAGCGGAAGATGGTATGAAAACGCCGATCAGGATACGGTGTGTAGTATATATAACGAATTTATTAAAGACAGAAGTCGTTTCCTGGATGATTTCGACCTAGCTGGAAATTACGAATTTAAAACAGAAAACAAACCGTCGAAATATTTTGATAAAGCAGGGCAGTTTTTTATTAAAAACGGTTGGGATAAATCATCTACAATGTTCGTGTTCGATGCGACAGTTTGGGGAGGTGGTCATTGTCATAAGGCAAGAAACGCCGTAAGTATGTATCATAATGGCAAAATGTTATTGATCGATCCCGGTACTTTAAATTATGAACGATCGGATCCGTTCTGCTTTTATGGCAGATCGACGGCATCTCATAGTACTGTAAGACCGCAGCGAATGACACAAACGATAATTGATCCCGTTATTGATAAATATTATGAGGATGATGTGGTCAGTTTAATTTATTCCGATTATAGTGGTGGCTATGAGGGAACGGAGATATCCTTGGCAGGAACACACAGGCGTACATTTTTATGGATAAAAGATTTTGCAGCTGTTGTTTATGATAATGTACAATGTTACGGCGGAAAAGCACAATTTATCTCGGCTTGGCAAAGCATACCCGGTACTATTACTGAAAATACCGATCAATTGGAAGCACATACCGATTTTGACGATGCTAATGTATATTTAAAAGCATTCCATTACAATACTCCTGTTGAACAGAAAGTATATACAGGCAGTAAAGAACCTTTCGCAGGCTGGGTGGCGTATAAAGGTGCCGGCTTATCCGGTGGTGAACCGGCTCCAATGATTCGATATGAGACGAAAGAGCAGGTAAGCAGATTTGATATAGGTCAAGTGATTGTACCATATAACGGGAAAACAAAACCGGAAATTGAAGTTAAAGTAAAAGACACCTTTGTATGCAAAATTATTGAAATGGTTATGGAAAACAAAAAAGTAACATTTATATCGAACTATATAAAAGGTGCGGAAAAAGGGAGACCGGCTCAGATTGCACAAACAGAAGATATATATTGTGACGGTAAGACCGCAATTTTAATGTTTAAGGACGGAGACTTGGAATATGCATATGCAGACGGTTGTAAAAATTTAATTTACAAAGGCGTACAAATAATAAAAGAAGATAAATGGGGTGAATATGCCAAGAGGTTTTAATGAAAATTATTGATATAAGCAAAAGTATCGGGCCGCAAATGGTTTTGTGGCCTGACGATCCCAAAATAACCGTTACAAAGGTATCAGACATTACTACGGATAAATGCAATGTATCCGCAGTAAATATGGGTTTGCATGCCGGCACCCATGTAGATGCTCCCTGGCATTATATTGCCCAAGGTAAAAAAGTGGATGAATTGGAGCTATCATTTTTTTGCGGACCGTGTAAAATATTTGAAATCAAAAAAGAAGCACATTTGTCATATGAAGAATTAAAAGATTGTAATATTGACAAAGGAGACATTGTGCTTTTTAAAACAAGAAACAGTTATGAAGAGAAAGACTTTTTCAACAAAGAATATTGTGCCCTTACTTACTCGGCAGCGCAGCATCTTGTCGAAAAAAAAGTAAAAACTGTCGGCATAGATTATTTATCGATTGAAGCTTATGAAGGCACCGGTGATGTTCATAAATTATTATTAAGTAATGAAATAGCCGTGCTGGAAGGCTTGGATTTGTCTTTAGTTAATCCCGGGGAATATTTGTTATCGGCATTGCCTTTGAAACTGAGCGGAGCCGAAGGGTCTCCCGTTCGAGCAGTTTTAATTGAACTGTAATTGGTAAAATATTATAAAAAAAGGAGTTGTTTTATGATAAGCAGAGAAGTAGTTTCTAAAACAATAAAGTTTGAAAACCCTCCAAGACTTGCCGGAACGCTTCCGGAAAAATATGGAAATGATTTTGCCTTTTGGGGTCCTCATCCTAGCCCTGATTCAAGATGTTCAAAGGGAACGGATGAGTGGGGAGCCGTGTGGGACAACATAGGTGTATGTTCTTTGGGTGAAGTTAAAAAATTTCCGTTACTTGATTGGGCCGATTTTTCAAATCTTAAGATACCTGATGTAACCGAGAGTAGAAGGTGGCAGGGAATTGAACAGGCCAGAGAAAAGGCAAAAGACAAATTTCTATGTGGAGGTGGTTTTTCCATATATGAAAGATTGCATTTTATTAGAAGCTTGGAGAATACTTGGATTGACATATATGAAAATCCTGATGAAATGTGCAAACTTATGGATATACTCGTTGATATGAATCTGTATGCAATCGAGCAATATGGAAAAAACGGATTTGACGGATATATGTTTTGTGACGACTGGGGATTGCAGGATTCCTTGATGATCTCTCCCGCCCATTGGAGAGAGTTTTGGAAACCAAGGTATAAACGTATTTATACTGCCGCCCATAATGCGGGATTGTTAACACTTCTTCATAGTTGCGGTTATATAACTGAAATTTTAGAAGATTTGATTGATGCGGGTCTGGATGTAATTCAAATGGATCAGCAGCAAAATATGGGATTAGATAATTTACATAAAAGATTTGCAGGTCGTATAACTTTTTATTGTCCGGTTGATATACAAGGTACTATGATTTACGGCAGCCCTGCTACAATCAGAGCGTATTGCCGTGAAATGGTAAGTAAATTAGGCACACGAAAGGGAGGATTTATAGCCGGATATTACGGTTCCCCGCAGAGTGTGGGACATACACAAATAGCAATTGAAGCAATGTGTGAGGAATTTGTTAAAATAAGTGAAGAAATACAGAAAGGAATTTTTTCTTATGTTGATTGACATGCCTTTGGAAAAGCTAAAAAAATATATGGGTACAAATCCTTGTCCCGAAGATATCGACCGGTATTGGGACAGAGCAATGGATGAAATGGAAAATTCAGAACCTGATGTTCAACTGATACCTTCGGATTTCCAAGCACCGTATGCGGAGTGTTTCGATATGTATTTTACCGGAGTCAGGAAAGCGAGAATTCACGCTAAGTTTATCCGTCCAAAAAAAATAACGGAAAAACACCCGGCGGTACTAATGTTTCACGGTTATGGTGGTAATTGTGGAGATTGGAATAGTAAACTGCAATTTGCCGCTATGGGTTATACGGTAGCAGCACTGGATTGCAGAGGTCAAAACGGGCTGTCCAATGATTCCGGGGGTATATCGGGAACAACTTTAAAGGGCCAAATTATTAGAGGGCTTGATGACCATGAAGATAACTTTTTATTTAGACAAATATTTCTTGACACTGCAATGTTGGCAAAAATTATATCTTCTATGGAAGATGTGGATAAAAACAGAATAGGAGCTTTTGGCGGTTCACAAGGCGGGGGATTAACTTTGGCTTGTGGAGCATTGGCACCATATATTAAAAAACTTGCACCTGTATATCCCTTTTTAAGTGACTATCAACGTGTATGGGAAATGGATCTTGCAAAGGACGCATATGCCGAATTAAAGGAATATTTTAGAAATTACGATCCTACCCATTCGAGACAAGATGAGATTTTTTACAAACTAGGATACATAGATATAAAAAATATTACCAAAAGAATAAAAGGGAAAGTATTAATGGGTACGGGGCTAATGGATACAGTATGTCCTCCGTCGACACAATTTGCGGCATACAATAGAATAAATTCGGAAAAGGATGTGGTTATATATCCTGACTTTGGACATGAAACATTAAACGGATTTCAAGACATGACTTTCCAATTCATGTCGGATTTATAATATGTAAAAAAAAGGAGTATTACCTAAATGGATAAAAAATATTTTGTATATGCATTGGTAATTTTTTTGGTAGAAATATATTTGTTGGTTGAAATGCTTTGGTTGGGAATTGTTTTGGGCGTAGGTTCAATCGTTTTGTTTACATTTTTACATATACGAAATAAGAGATTGAAACAAGAAAGGTTACATAATGAAATTGAACGTATACATAAATCCAGACATACCGACGAAGAGTAGATAAAAAATAGTTTAAAGAAAAACACAGGATATACAGTTATATTAATAATTATGTATAAATATTTTCTATTTTCAAATAAATAAGAAGAATACTTTGAATGGTAAGGTATTCTTTTTTAATGTAATTTTGAAAGAAATATTGTTGAAATCAATAATTCTTTTACCGAGATGGGAATTTTATAATGCTATACAAATTGACCGGTAGATTAAATAAGGATTGAAATTTACTTGAAAGTGATATTATGATATGAATAAAACAAAGCATAAAAAAATAAAAGCTGTAATAATCGGATTATTATCCGGTTTATTTAACGGGTTTTTTGGTTCGGGAGGAGGGAGCCTCGCTGTTCCCCTGATGACATGTTTTACCGATACTGAAGATAAAAAAGCTCATGCAACCGCCATTTCAATTATATTTTTTTTGACGGGAGCAAGTATTTATGTCTATTATAAGAAAGATTTCCTTGATTTTAATGCAGCTTGGAAAGTTATACCCGGTGGTGTTGCCGGTGGACTTACCGGTGCTTTTTTACTTAAAAAATGTCCTGTAAAAATACTTAGAAAAATTTTCGGAACCCTGCTTTTATATGCAGGTTATCGAATGATAGTATCTTGATATGACTTTATTTATTATCGGTTTTATTGCGGGAATACTAGGTGGAATGGGTATAGGAGGCGGCACCGTATTAATACCCGGGTTGGTATTGATATCCGGTTTGAGTCAGCATCAAGCACAAGGAATAAATCTTTTGTTTTTCATACCTGTAGCTGTGGTTTCATTGATAATTCATATTAAGAACAAGCTAATCGAGTATAAGCTGATGATATTTGCGGTATTGGCAGGTGTACCGACGGCGTTCGGAGGAGCTTATCTTGCGTCTTTAACCGATGAAAACATATTAAGAAAAATATTCGGAGGATTTTTAATTTTAGCAGGCATATACGAGTGGTTTAAGAAATAAACTATGCAATCTAAATTTACAATTTTTTAATTAGATTTCATTACAATGGGTATTGTACAGTAAAATTAACACAAAAACAAAAAAGCGATTCTCAAAAAAGAAAACCGCTTTGAAAAATATTTTTAATCTTCTAAATATGGATTTTTACCTATATCTTCGGCTTTAATAATTTTATAACCGTTATAATTCAATTCTCCTATAACAACATCCGGTAATACCCATTCATCGGTTTCATATAGTATAATATCATTCATTAGTTTGTAATAGGAGTATGGGTCTACATGAAAATGCCATAATTCTTTTTCTGTTCTAACCGGATAAGGTGATGACTTTGAACCCCTTACATCCAAATAAGGAATACCGTCGTCGGTTACGATATTTTCAACTAAGGACCATGTTGTAATTAAAGATGTGGGCAAAGATAGATCCAATATAAAATTATCGTTTGCTCTGAATTGTTTTATAGGTTCGGAATCAATTATTAAAATATTTTTATACACATGTATATTGTCAGGTTTTATTGTCAAATCAGACGCATATGCTTTGGACTGCCGGAAGGAATCCTTAAAGCATTTTACTATCAGATCGATACCCTGTTCACTCTTTATAATATCTTCTATCCAAATTCCATTGTCTAAAACTATTAAGATATTTAAGCCGTAATAAATAAGATCATAATAGAAAAACTCATTTGTGTCCGGATATGTTTTCATACCGGTATCACAATAGCTTTCCATCGAAAGTTTAGGGCTTGAACTGCAGTTAAGATTTTCTCCGTGTCTATGTGACAATGAATTATCGTTATAAGCGTTTCCGAATATAACCCGGGGTATGTTAGTTCCAAGATACATTATTTGAAAATCAGGAGTTGCCGCGTTATTAAACAAAGTATTACTTCCGGGATTCCCGCATATTCTTCCGGCTGTTGCAAGTGATGTGCCGCTTATGTATATGTATCCACCGGTGGTTATACATGATGTTATACGTCCCGGAGCTATGACCCTTCCGACTATTCCACCTACCGAATCCGATCCCGCAGCAAGAGTGTCCGCACAACACCCCATAATTGTTCCTTCCGTAACATATCCGGCTATTCCTCCTACATTTCTTTTTCCTGATACCGTACACATAGTATTAGATTTGGTAACTATTCCGGCTTCGTTTTTACCTGTAATTCCTCCGATGTTATTATCACCGGAGATTTCACCTATAATAAAGCAATTATCTATTATGCCTTTATTAATACCTGCAATCGAACCGGTATTATCTCCTCCGGATACCGTAATATTTACAAGATTCAGGTCGGTTACTTTGCCATGCAATATAGAAAACAAACCTGAGGGTTTGTCATTATGCCCCTTTACGTAAATGTTTTTTATTGTCTTGTTATTTCCGATTAATGTACCGAAAAATTCAAAGGGTTCCCAATCGTAATTTTTCATGTCGAATGTCTTCTCTAATATAAAATATTTATCAGGATATAGTTTTAACGCTTCAAAATCTCTTGCTTCAAATATTGAGAAAGGATCTTCTTTAGTTCCTTTTCCGTTTTTTATATATAATCTATCTCTGCATATAACCGAGCCTTCTTTTACACCTTTTAATAAGCTTGCCGGCACCTCAAGATAGATCTGTTCGGTTGTTTTTATATCAAAGTTTTCTATTTTAGGGATTTTTACACGTACTAAATGGTCACTTAACTTTATTACATTTTCGGTGTTAAGTTTAGACCGAACGAGTTTTGTCCACATTAAAGAACCTTCCATGGAGTCAATCAGTTCTTGAGTTAGTTTAGGATCGCTTCCTACATCACGTTCCCATTCTGTCCCCGACACTATTATATCAAAATATGCGTTACCTGATATCAAGTTATACTCGAAGTTTTTCAAGTCTATGGTTAGATTTCCTCCCAGTGTTATTTCGACTCTTTCTGCAGGTTGTCTATATGTAGGTTTGGGGGGTTCGGTTATGATAGGTTCGGTTTCTACTATGATTTTAGGTTTCACATAATCTTTTGTATCGTAATTATCGAATAGTTCGAAATATGTGTTGGGCATATTGAAATCGGCTACTCGCAAGACAGGCACACTGTTGGATTTGCAGGATGCCGACAACAATAATACCGTTAATAAGAGACATTGCAGAAGCTTTTTTATATTCATTAGTCTGTTCCTTTCGTTGGACTCATAACTTTTAAATACACTAAGTTATAATCAAATGTTCATATGATTATACTGCAAAAAAATTTAATTACTATTAACACGAATATTTAACGGAGTACCCTATGTCGCGACATCGATAATCCAATTCAAACCGGATTGATTTCAATGCCGGTTCACAGTAAGTGAGTTATTGCAGTGAAATCTCATATGCTATATTTATTTTATATATCATTATACCGGAAAATCCGTTTTCTGTTAATACCGGATTTAGTACGGTTAATTATACATATAAACATACCTTTTTGTTTTGTAGCACAATCTAACTTTGATCATAAAATATACTGATGATATTTTATGATTGGAGTGAAATTATTTGAAATGGAACGATGTAAGTTATTATAACAGTACGGTGACCCGCTCTATATCAGATCTTAAAGAAGAATTAACGAAGGTAGTCGGCAAAAAGATACTCCTTATTTTGTCCGTTTCGGTTCCGGTTGAATACAAGTCATGTATTTCAGGGGTTTTACTTGGTATTGATTGGCACAGTGTAAGGTTAAAACCGGATCAGTCTTTTGTAGATAACGAGGAAAAAGAAAATATTGCAGTATATAAATTATCAGATATTATCGGATTTTGTCCTGTATATGATAAACCGGTTGAGAAGCAGGAGATAAAAGAAATTTCACCTTTAGAAGAGGAAATGCAAAAGATGGTTGGTAAAAAAATCAAATTGATTATACCATGTTCATTACCACGAGAAGGAGAAGATGTTACCACCGGAATCTTAAAGCATGTTGGAGAAGGTATTGTAAAGTTGATTTTACAAGAAGTTAAAAATAAATCATCTGATGATACCGATACAAAAAATGAACATATAGGCATCTATCGAATAAGCGGTATAGTAGGGTTTGTACAAATGCCTGAAGTATATGAGGACAGACCGATCGACTTGGAAAAGGTGAATCTAAATGCTACGGCTGACCCTGAACTACCTTCCCAAGAGCAGCTTGATTCTTTTTCCGGTATGGATAGTGAGGTGCAAACTCAAAAATCATATGAAATACATACCGGCAAAGCGGGTACTTTATTGACATCACAACTCGGGTATATAAATAAACAATTGATAAATACCAGTGAGACAGGAAAATCAGATACTAGAATTATTATATCCGATGAGTTGTCACAAAAACTCCCAATAAGCACTCATAAAAACGACCGACCGGTTAATGATCCAAACAATGTAACAATTAGGGTAACCGTAAAATGGCCTGAAGATATACCCTTTCAAGAGGTCGATGTCAAACTGATATATCGGGATACCAAAACCGTATCTCGTACTGTTAACGGCATTGTAATATTTACTGTTTGTAATGAAGGATCTGTAACAATAAAAGCTCAAAGTGTATCCGGATTTATAACACCTATAAAAGAAATCAAGGTAACAAAAACACAGGAGAACATAAATGAAAACTTATATTATATCTCCGACCATATTCCTGTCACCGGAGTATTATTAGACAAAACAGAAGTAAATATGTTTATAGGTGATACAATACGATTAACCGGTTCCATCATACCGAAGAATGCCGAAAATCAAGCTATTTACTGGGAAACAAGTAATGAGAATATAGTATCTGTGACTAACGGTTTGATTACCGCTATTTCCGAGGGGGAGGCTATTATTGCCGTATATACGGCTGAAGGAAGAAAAAAAGATACGGCTAGAATAAATGTTACATCTAAAACACCTATGAATCGTTTATATTAAGGAGTCTATGATGAAAGTTGAAGATAGTGATAAAACATTATGTAATAAAGACATAAAAAAAGATAATATGAATACAAAGCAAAACGAAAATATTATAGAAGAGGTGGAAAGCTTAAACAAGGAAATGATTGATCCAAGTTATGTAACATTTAAAAAATCTACATACTGGAATAAGCAATCCTCCGGTATGGTGAATAATGATTTACAGAATATGTTTAAGCAATTTATTGGTAAACTGACCCAAATTGAAGAAAAGCTAATAAAAATAGTTAATATATTGGAAGAATTTAATCAAAACAAATAATATGATTTTACTGCAATAACTCACTTACTGTGATCTGCAGTACAGGATGCCGGCTTATTATTGAAAATGCCTTTACTTATAAATTTTATGAAGTAGAAAATATTATATCGGATGATCATTCATATGTAGTGAACCTCGTTTTAAACGAGGTTCTCTGAAGTCAGAGCAAATAAATAGGTTTAGCCGGTTACAGCTTAAGCCGGTGTGTTGTTGCACGGTCCGATCTTATGGCCTTGTCTGAATTTTTGACTAACGGTAAGGTTTTGTTGTTCACCAACGCCGGGATAAGGTTTAATAGCTGATACCAGGAGATTTTCATGTTTCCAG
>CAZJOD010000046.1:17024-23153 GCA_964547525.1 uncultured Clostridiaceae bacterium | reverse complement strand
AAAAGAGAAAGCTTTGATATATTTTCAATTTTCGATTCTGATTCGAATGGCTCAAAAACTCCGGTAAAAGTTGATTTTAGTCCGACGGAACCTTTTCTTGTAATTTGCAGAGACGGAATCCAATCCTCCATTTTTGACGTTTGATTCGGATTTTTTGCTCCCCTCCATACATCCACCCATGACTCGGCTGTGGATACCTCACATGCTCCCGTAACATCGGTATATTTTAAAAATACAGGTGTGTTATTTTCTTTCGTTCTATAGAAACTATCGTCAGCTTGCCAAATCATATACCAATTATTTTTAGGATTTTTATCGGTATTAAAATTTCTCATACACATATCATGCTGATATTTTTCAGTCGGGTTCAGATTCAAATTATGTTCATAAATTTTGCCGAATGTGCCGTGGATATATTTTTCATGACCGGATCCCCCGGCTACTCTAAAAAGATCGATAAAGTAAAAATCTTCATCCGATATATTCATAAGCACTAGAGTTCTTTCGAAGCGTTCCTCGTTAACAGCTTCAACACAACTTACCGTAACCGCTTGACAATCTTTCCCTATAGCCCATAAACCGGTTACTCCTCTATCCGATAAAAAGTTTCTATGGCCATTATGGTTTTTTTCGTCGACTACGACGGTGTTATGTGCCGCTGTAGACCTGTACCATTTCATTTTAGGATTGTTGCCGTAATTCCACCCTAGATGTACGGGAGGGTAACCGAAATCAGGTAATAACTCGATTCCTTTTGCGAAAAGTCCTATATTTAAGGCGTCATAGTGGCCGTGGTATCCACCCGAATCGTAGTTTATCCATAAAACTCTTTTGTGTTTTTCATATCCGCAATGAAGCAGTGCAAGTCTCCATTGCTCTTTATTGACACTTTTTTGGTTTAGATCGGTTCCGTACTTTAATATTATGTCATATAGCATATTTTCTGTTTGGATTCGATCTTTTATAGTAACATCTTTTTCAAAACAATCGGTATGATTAAAACCGTTACTTATATATATAATTTTTGCAAAATCACACTCACCGGTAGCTTCGTAAATTTTCCATAAAACGGATTCAGTACAAGGATCCAAATACGAATGTTTGTAATACTGTTTAGAATAATATAAAACCGCATATTCATAATCCGGCTGTGCAAATGCGCCTGTATCTCCTATTCGTGGATAATACTTTTGCAAGCACCATGTGTCGATAAAAAAACGAAAAGATTCTTTTATAACAGGATATTTAGTTAGAATATCCTTTATAAAACCGGGTTGCATATTCTCGTAATACCATAAAAGGTTCGCATATCCCCAAACGGCATGAGAACTGTAAACAACAAGCCCCTTTTCACCTGTGGTTCCGTCTACCGCACCGGTTTTCTCAGTTATTTTTGTTAATGATTCATAAATTTCATTTTTATTATCCGGCCAGTTTAATACTGTTTTGACCATACATTTAGTTATATCCGATTGCGGTTCATTGGATTTTATTTTTTGGGGATTGTTTATTGCATCTAGAAATATACCGTTTTCAATATTACTTTGTATATCCGAAAAAGTATTTTTTAAACAGGATGAGCCGATTCTCACTGATTTTTCATGTAAGAAATTAATTAAATCTTCATTAACCTTTATCTCGTCAAATATCTGATCATAAGCTATTGCCAAATCTCTTACGTCAAGACATGATACAAACCAATATGATATATATCCGTGATCAACTTTTTCTTTATCATACATTATACCTTGATTCATAAAGTCGTATCCGGGGAAGACATCAGCCAAACGATCGAGCAAAATACCGGCTTTTTTCGCATATACCGCATCACAGGATATAACATACGCTTTGGCAAGATTCTTTATACCTTTAAATATCAATTCCGTCCATTGACCCCATAACAAATAATAAGCGATAAACATCCAAGTGTTATCACCGTCTTTAAAGCCTGTTCCGTTGTCGACACCAAATTTATCGTTTTGCATTGGTTCCTTATTTACTAATAAACTCTTATTTGCTATAGAGTAATCAAATAACCCTTTTTCATCCAATCCCGATCTGTAAAATTCGTAAAAATCATTTTTTGGGAACAGCTCTTTACATTCCGGACACCGAACTTTCCAAGGATGATCCCAAACATTTACGATCCAATTGAAAAGAGGAACCTTGCTGCTACATGAAGGACAGTAACCGTCGGATAGCACGTGATATGCTCTTTTTAACACAGGTGTAAATACTAAATTCCATAATTCGTCATCAGTCATGCTTAACCATTTTGAAGCGTTCGCCAAGATTGTGTCTTTAGCAGTCGGATTTTGTTCAGTATTTTTTCTTATTGAATCTAAAACATCCGAACCAAAAAACACACTTTTTGTTTTTTTCATTGTAACCCCTCCGGAGACCTTGGTGGTTTTATCTATCGTTCAACTATCCACCGATTTTTATTTAATTATATATATACAAAGTTTATGGTGCAATGAAAATTTGATTAGTTCAAGTTTGTTTATACCATATAAATTTTTTTCAGCGAAACCTTGTTTATTTACTGTAATAAAATTCCTCGTTATTTAAAATTATTTATTTTAATGTTGAAATGCTATTAATATACCGGTAAGATTTTAGGGTGAGAGTTATTATTTACAGTATAAATTATATGATGAGTTCCATTTAAAAACTTACATTCCCAAGAAAGGAAAGTATGAGTATGAAGATTTTTATAATGACCGATATGGAAGGTGTATGTGGTGTTATTAATCATGACGATTGGGTTACTCCGCAAGGGAGGTATTATGAAGAAGGAAAAATCTTGTTGACAAATGAAGTAAATGCTGCGGTTGAAGGTTTCTTTGAAGCGGGAGCCACAGAGATTTATATCGCCGACGGACATGGTTACGGTGGCATTAATCAAAAATATTTGGATAAAAGAACATACCTCATACGAGGATTTCCCGATCCGTATCCTTTTTGTTTGGATGAAACTTTTGATGCATTGGCATGGGTTGGTCAACATGCAAAAGCCGGATCTGAATATGCGCATATAGCTCATACCAATTGGTTTGATGTGCTTGATTCTACAATAAACGGTGTTTCGGTGGGAGAATTCGGTGAAATGTATTTTTGTGGAGCGTTTTTAGGTGTCCGAAGTATATTTGCATCAGGGGATCGGGCTTTTACAATTGAAGCGCAAGATTTGGCTAAAGGTATCGAAACGGTTGAAGTAAAAAGAGGGCTTGTTCCCGGTAAAGGTGATGAATGTACATGTAATCAATACAGAGCTAGAAATTTGGCGGCAATTCACTTACATCCTCGAGTAGCTTGTGATCTAATTAAAACAGGTGCAAAAAATGCTTTATTAAGACTAAAAAGCGATAAAGAAAGTTTTGTTTTACCGGATTTAAAATCTCCTTTTATGCGGGAAGTTCGTTATAGAGGGGAAGATGGGAAACCGGTTACGGTAAGATATTCGGAAGACTCCGAAAGTCTGTTGAAATTAATGAATAAGCCCATGATAATTCGGGAGGTATGATTCATGAAAAAAGTTCTTTTCATATGCACGGGTAACGCCGGTAGGAGCCAAATGGCTGAAGCCTTGCTTAGAAAATCTGCAGACCGGAATGTATCCGTATTATCTGCAGGAGTGGATCCTTGGAATCACTTACATCCGATTGCTGTAAAAGTTTTGGCGGAGGATGGTATAATTACGGATAACCAATATCCCAAACATGTGCAAAGCATGACAGGAGAAAATTTTGATTTGGTTGTAACCATAGGTGAGCCTGCAAGGCAAAAAACACCTGTAAGTTTAACAAACGGACGGTGGATCCATTGGGATATTTCCGATCCCGCGGATATGGACGGAACAGATCAATCGTATGAAACATTCAAGAGAACAAAACTAAAAATAGAAAAGAATATTAATGAATTGCTTGCAACACCATTTTTTAATAACAAATTGAAGTTTGAAAATAAAACTATGGGTATAGCGACGGGTTTCCTAACGCATAAAGTTCGTTTTGAACCGTCTATTCACATGCCTATGTTTAAAGATGCAGGTTTTAATGCGCTGGAATTGACCGTATATTATGATGTAGGTCATTTTGACGGTAATGATAAAAAAGCCGTTTCAGAATTAGGTGGCATGTGTAGGGAGTTAGAGCTTCCTGTATGGTCTATCCACACAAGGGATACGGGTGATTTGTCTTCACCGGATGCCTATGAAAGGATGCGACAAATAGATGAATTTATGTATTGTACCGAGCTTGCCGAGAAACTGGGAGCGGTGTTTTTGACTTCACATGCACTAATTATAGGGTCAAAAAGACCGTTAAAAGGTTCAAAAGAACAATTAATAGAATCTCTTTATATGCTTTTGGAACGTATTGAAAAAAGTCCTTTAAGGGTAGCTTTTGAAAATCATTCTATCAATTCGCCCGGTGTTAGAGGACCTGAAATTCTAGATATAATCAAATTGTTTCCAAGGTCGGCATTCGGGTTTGTTCTTGATACGGGACATTCCAATATAACGGGGGAAACCGATATAATACTACAAAATGTGGAAGATAGGCTTTTTACGCTCCATTTAAACGATAACGACGGAAAAGGAAGTGATTCTCATCTGGCTCCGGGGCAGGGGACTGTTCAATGGGAAAAATTATTTGGCGCTTTAAACAATATGGATTACCGTGGTGTTTATATGTATGAAGTTGCATCAAAGACGCAAGAATTAAAAAAAGAGCTGGATGTTATTGCGGAGAAACATAGGGAGTTGAAAAAAAATTATATTGATTTTCATATGGTATCACCACAATAAATCACTTGCTATGAACCACCTTAACCAATTGATTTTACAACTCCATTCAATGTTTTATTATTACAATAAAATAAAGTTTTTGAAGGAGATTGTTAATATGAGATTTTATCCTAATAAATAACATTTTTAAAAATTTGAAGCGGTGTGTATATGTAAAACAAAGGATGTGATAAATTTGAAAAAGAACATCAATCTAAAAAAGAAATTTTATATTATAACGGCAATTGTTGTATTGATTGCAGCCATTACCATTATAAAAATTAGTAATATTAAAAAATCATATAGACCTTACATAAGTTCATCGTATTTACTTACTAATTTCTCCATTGAATATATTGATACAAACAAAGGTGAGGTTATAATTGATATTCCTCCTACATTCGAGCTTTTATATATAATATTAGCCATAGGAACGGATGATCCCGGTTCGGTTAATAGACAAACCGAATATTATGAGAAAGTAAAAAATCATTTTTCTCCATATAAAGAGCATCCTGTGGTTTCTAAAATTGTGACTTCGGTATATTCAAAAAGCGTTGCCTCTGTAGGTACAATTTTTGCATATGGTTTTGATGGTGATTCTATAAAACACAATGATCAACATTCTGTTTCAGGTTATGCAGACTCATATATGAGTTATTTGGATGAGTTTGAGCAGTTTGCAATACTGACAGGTTTTTTAGATTTTTATAAAGAGAATAAACAATATTATGAAGAATTAATTGATGAGTATAAAAAGACTGTTCCCATAAAGCAAATGTGGCAATGGTTAGAAACCGTTTTTCCGCAAAGATATGATACTTATAGAATTGTCTCTTCACCTTTAATGGGTGGAAGCCATTATACTCATAATTTTCGAGATAAACAAAACGGGTATAATGAAATTGTAGCTTTTGTACCTATTATCACATCCTTGAGCCAATCGGATTCGGATCTTGATATAAACCTTACGGAAATTATACTTTCAAGGTTTGCTTTTACCGAGTTTGATCATCAATATGTTAATCCGGAGACCGACCGATTAAAAAATTTAAAAAAAGTAGTGGATATTTTCCTTAATCGAGATAAATGGTATGAAGGATTAAGTTACGAAGGTCCGTCTCTAATTTTCAATGAATACATGACTTGGGCGGTTTTCGGGTTATATATTTTTGATAATTACGATACAAAAACATATGACATAACTCGTAATATAACCGTTAACACCATGGTTGATTATAGAAAATTTATTTTATTTGAACACTTCAATGATAAATTGCTTGAACTCTATATAGAGCAAAAGGGTGAAAAAAGTGTAGCGGATTTATATGGAGCAATAT
>CAZJOD010000046.1:0-17014 GCA_964547525.1 uncultured Clostridiaceae bacterium | reverse complement strand
TACTCAAAACAGCTAAATAAAGAACATGAAAATAATGAAATGATTTACCTGTAGAATTTCAAACTAAATCCGTACAGACATGTTATAAACGGGTTAAAAAGCAATTATTCTTTGTTCTACTTGTTCTTAATTATAAAGTAAAAAATAAAAATCAAAAAAAGGTTGATAAACGTTAATAAATTAGTTATTGTTAAATTATGATATATAGATAGAATTATACAATCAATTATAAAGGAGAGTTAAAAATGTATTGTTCAAATTGTGGAGTTAAAAATGATGACAAGGCGCGTTTTTGTGAGAACTGCGGAAACAGTCTGGTTGACCCGAAAAAAGCCGTTGCGGTTCAACAAGCAAAACCTGTAAAGACGGAAAATGCAAACGAACAGAAGGCCCCTGAACCCGATGACCTTCAAAAAGAGCAACAATCGGCAGATGAGCCTCAAGCACAACCTCAAGAGCAACCCCAGCCTGAGGCACAGCCCCAACCCGCACCTCAACCTAGGCCGCAACCTCAACCCGTACCTCAGCCTAGGCCTCAGTCCCAACCCAACTATGCACAGCAAACATATGCAAGTCAAACGAATCAGTCGGCGGCACCACAAGGCGGATATAACGGTCCTGTACCTACCGGTTATAATCAAATGCCTGCACAAAACTATAAAGATAGGGAAAAACCTATGTCAACCTGGGCTTATATAGGAATGTTCTTATTACTGTGTATTCCCATCTTGAATATAATTTTAATTTTCAAATGGGCGTTTGGCAGAAAAGCCAATATAAATAAGCGTAATTACATCAGAGCGATTTTAATACTTGCTTTAGTAAGTGCTGTTGTTTGGTTCTTTGCAGGACCGATTATAATTGGATTTGTCGCTACGTTTTTACAATCAATTGACCAATTATTTTAAATAGTGTAAATCCGGTATATTATCACAAATTTAATATAGTTTTTTGATATTAATATTTGATATTAATGCAAATACTTAAAAACGAATAGGTATTTACATTCGTTTCTTAGTTTTTGCATAAAAATGAGGTATAACAATAGTATCAATTATAATATTAATTATTTATTTTGGAAAGGAAAATGAAATGAAAAAAGCAATATCGATAATACTTGTATTTTTGATGATTGTATTATTTACTGCGTGTGAACATATTGAAGATAGTAACGGTGACGATACTTCATTAGCTGTATTAACAATGGATGATCTGCTGGGAAAAAGCATTAGTTACCGAGGCTCCGGGGGGAGCACATCAACAGTAAGAAAGAATATTACTACAGTCGGCCAATATGAAGATTATGACATTGATGTATTAACAATGAAAGGCGGATTTACATCGGGTATTAAAAATATTATGGTCACCGAACTAAAGGCAGGTGATAAATTTACTATAGAAAGTGATGCAGGTGTTGAGAAAGGAAATTTAGGTATTATTTTGATGTCACCTGATAATGAATTACTACATAGCTTTAGTACAAATGGTACCGATTCTATCACAATTACCGCCGAAACAAAAGGATTTTATATAGTTAGAATGGGAGCTGAAAGTTTTACCGGAAATATACAGCTTAAAAGGTTTATTAATTAATTTGATTGCAAAATAATTTAAGGAGAGACAGTTAGAATGAAATATGCATATAATGGAGTAACAATTCGTCCGTCGGTTGAAATTTATCATGATTCAATAGCCTGGTTAGGCGGGATCACATTGAAAGAATTCTTTTGGGATAAAGAAAAATGTGCACAAGCATGGAAGATAGGCCATAAAAAGATTAAAGAATATTTTGGAGATATTTTACCTCTTCGCGCTGTAGCCGGCACTCCGATTTCTTACGGTCATATTATATGCTTAGGAGCTCCAGTCACATATCCCGAAAATACCGAACCTAATGTAAAACCTATGTTATCTTCAATTGATGAAGGTATTGAACTACTAGTTGAAAAGAAAGATATAGATTACAGTAAGCAACCTCTTTTTCACCATTATTATGATTTATGTAACTATCTGAAAGAACAATTTCCTGATCAAAATGTCGGATTCTCAGGTATGGGTGCACAAGGCCCTTTAACGTCTGCGGTTTTATTACGTGGTCAGGATTTTATATATGATGTTTACGACGAACCTGAAAAAGTTAAAAAGTTCTTATCACTTTTAACCGACAGTATAATAAATTTTCATCGTTTTACCAAAAGAGTAAACGATCAGCCTGAAATAAATCCGCACGGAACAGGTCTTGCCGATGATTTTGCAAGTCTTATAGCACCGGATATGTGGCCTGAATTTGTTATACCGTATTGGAATCAATATTATGAAGGACTGACAACCGGAAGAAGATCGGTTCATTGTGAAAATCTGGCACCGGCACACTTGAAATATCTCAAATATACCGGAGTTTCACATTTTCAACCTTCGGTATCCGATCTTCTAACTATCGAGAATATAAAAGCTAATACCGATATCCCCTTTGATTGGCTTTTGTATGCATACCGAATCACTCAAATGAACGATGAGGAGATACAAAAGTGGGTGGACAAAACGGTTGAAGCCGGTATTACTTTGATACGAACTCAATTCGGGCAATTTACGTGCGAAGCCGGTAAATTGGACAGGATCAAAGCATTCTACAAAGCGTTCGAAAAATACAAAGTTTGAGCTAAATATAAGAAAAGTAAAAACCGGGATGAAGCATCCCGGTTTTCTGCATTTTTTGATTTTATTTAGTGGAATTTATCTGTGCATTTGGAGTGAGAAAATATGTGAGAAAATTATGTCCAAAATTATTTTCTTCACAGTGTTGACATTATATGTAATATGAAGTAGAATATATTTATAAATACTCCGTTAACGTTAACGTTAATTGGCGGTAATATGGGGGTGTATTATGGTAAAAGTCGGTATAGTCGGAGCGAGAGGTTTAAGTACAATAAAAGGGATGCAAGCCAATCCAAACGTAGAAGTAACGGCTTTGTGCGATTTGGATGAGGATTTTTTAAAAAAAAGGACACAGGAGCTGAATATACCTAAAGCGTATCGTGTATACGAGGATATGCTGGAAAGCGATATTGATGCCGTGGTTATCGCTACTCCTATGCAATGTCATGTGCCTCAGGCGTTATCGGCTCTAGATGCAGGCAAGCACGTTATGAGCGAAGTTACTGCGGGGGTTACAATGGATGAATTGTTCTGGCTTTGCGAAAAAGTGGAGGAAAGCGGAAAAGTTTACATGATGGCTGAAAACTATATTTATATGCCTGAAATACAAGTTGTTAAGGGTATGGTAGAAGCCGGAGTTTTCGGGGAGATTTATTTCGGTGAAGGTGAATATGTTCATGAAATTAAGAATATGGTTACATACAATTACGGCAGGTTCTCAAGCGGAAAAACGTCCTGGCGAAAATACTGGCAATTTGGTAGAAGGGGATCATTTTATCCTACCCATAGTTTAGGCCCGGTTATGAAATGGTTTAATGGAGAAAGAATAAAATCGGTCAGAACGGTAGGTTCCGGACACCGGACCGCTCCTGAGCTGCGTACCGACGATACCGCATTAACTTTATGTACTACGGAGACCGGTAAATTAATAAAAATTCGTGTGGATTGTGTGTCTAATAGGCCACATGGTGCGACCTATTATTCGGTTCAAGGAACCAAAGGTTGTTATGAAGCTGGAAGAGGTTGCGGTGATAAAGCTAAGGTTTGGTTTCAAGGGATTGATGACAAAGACCATGCACAATGGTATCCTCTTGAAAACTATTATGACAGCTATTTACCGGAAAGATATAAAAAATCTACCGAAGATCAAAGAAAATCAGGTCATGGCGGAGGAGATTTCTTTATAGTTGAGGATTTTATAAACGCAATAATACATGGAGAAAAACCGGGTATTGATGTGTATGAAGCGTGTGAATGGACAGCCGTTGCTTTGTTATCGGAACTTTCGGTAATGAATGACGGAAAAGAAATGTTAATGCCAAAATTCAGAAAAAACATGCCATGGGAAGAGAAAATTATAAAACTATGAGGGAAGAGAAAATGAATTTTAATTTAAATGATACTGATAAAATGTTTTATTCAAACTATATTAAAGATTTCTTACCTGATAAAATCATTGACGTTCATACCCACGTTTGGTTGGATGAATTCAAGCATAGAGCTGCGGATTATGAAAAAAAATCCCGAAGTGTTTCATGGCCTTCGATGGTTGCCAAAGATAATTCCATAGAAGATCACTTAGAATCATATGAAATAATGTTTCCGGAAAAATTATGTATTCCGATGATATTTTCCAATTTATTTCCCGGTGATGATATTGAAGCCGGAAACGGGTACATTTCAATGTGTGCCGGTAAATATGAGATCCCGTCGCTAATGTATACCGGACCTGAAGCAAAACCTGATGATCTGGAGAAAAAAGTTCTAAAAGGGGGATTTTTGGGAATAAAAGTATACTTAAATTTCGCCCCTTATTATATACCTCAGGATGAAATAAGGATTTACGATTATCTGACTCACGAGCATCTGGAAGTAGCCGATAAAAACGGATGGATAGTAATGCTTCACATTCCGAGAAAAGACAGATTAAAAGATCCCGTTAATCTTATACAGATGATGGAAATTGATAAAAGATATAAGAATATAAAGTTGATTATAGCTCATGTCGGCAGAGCGTATTGCAATGAAGATGTTGGTGATGCGTTCAGTGTACTTAAAAATTCCGAGAGAATGTATTTTGATATCAGTGCAAATTGTAACGCTTGGGTTTTCGAACAGTTATTAAAGAACGTAGATACGAAAAAGATATTATTCGGCAGTGATTTGCCCATATTAAGAATGCGAACCAAACGGATTTGTGAGAACGGAAAGTATGTTAATCTGGTGCCGAAAGGCTTATATGGAGATGTATCCAAAGATTCTCACATGAGAGAAGTCTCGGGCGAGCAAAGCGAGAAAATGACTTTATTTATGTATGAAGAAATAAAAGCGTTTAAATTGGCTGCAAACAATATCGGTTTGTCCGATACGGATATTGAGGATGTATTTTTTAACAATGCAAAAGCAATGTTGCTTTCAACCGGATATAACAATATACATTTTGTTTAACGGAGATATATCGGCATGTGTTCATGTTGATATTAGAAATAATGTAATACCGTTGCAACGGTAAATGGAGGTTTTTTATGAATAAAGTCGGGTTATTGCCGTTATATTTAAAATTGTATGATGATACTTCCCCTGATGCCGGATTGGCATGTGCGGAATTTTTAGAAATTATAGCCAAAAAACTCTTGGAAAAAGGTTTGGAAATTGTTCGATGCCCTATATGCAGAATAAGCAAAGAATTTGAAGGTGCTGTAGAATTATTTAAAAAAGAGGATGTTGATGCCGTAATAACACTACACCTGGCATATTCTCCTTCGCTTGAATCATCCGAATCTTTGAAATCACTTGGAGTTCCGGTCATAGTATTGGACACCACTGTCGATTATGATTTTTCTTTTAATCAAAGCCCGGATAGGATTATGTATAATCATGGAATACATGGTGTGCAGGATATGTGTAACCTTTTACTTAGAAACAATGTGGATTACTATGTATGTGCGGGACACTACATGTATTCCAATGTATTGGATAGAGTGTATCGGTTGGCAAAAGCCGCTGCAATGTCAAAAAAATTGAAGACCTGCAACATAGGGATCATAGGAAAACCTTTCCCGAGTATGGGTGATTTCGGAATAGGATTTGATGTTATAAAAGACACCGTAGGACCGGATGTAACAGAATTTGATTTTAATGATTACTCTCGATATGAAAAAATGATCACAAAAGAAGAAATCGATGAAGAATTTGAAATTAACATGTCTATGTTTAAAATAGAGAATATAGACGAGACATTTCATAAGAAATCATTAATTCCCAATCTGGTGGTAAGAAAATGGGTCCAAGAAAAGAACTTGGACGGATTTACTGTAAACTTTCTAGATATCAAAAAAGGAAACGGATTTGTCAGTATGCCGTTTTTAGAAGCGGGTAAACAGATGGCAATCGGAAAAGGCTATGCCGGAGAAGGTGATGTTTTAACTGCCGGTTTGGTTGCTTCTTTAATGGCAGGTTATAAAGACGTGTCTTTTGTAGAGATGTTCTGTCCGGATTGGAAAAATAATGCCATGTTCATTAGTCATATGGGTGAAATGAACGTTAATCTTACCACACAAAAACCGTTGCTTATTGAAAAACCTTTTCCTTACACCGATGCTGAAAACCCTGTTTGCGCTTGCGGAAGGTTTAAAGCCGGAAAAGCTGTTACAGTGGATTTGGCACCGATAGCACAAGGAAAATATAATTTAATCTTATCTAAAGTAAACATGATAGAACCCATAGACGAAGACAATTTTAAAAATGCTGTTCGCGGCTGGTTTATACCGGAAAAACCTTTAAGTCGTTTCATGGAAGATTACAGTGCTTCCGGTGGAACCCATCATCTGGCCTTAGTTTATACGGATTCGTATGATATAATCGAAATATTCGGAAAAATGGCGGGATTCAATGTAGTGTGTGTTTAGCGCGGAGGGTTATAAAAATGAGTAATGAACGTTTGATGCCTCAATTGGTAATGTCACGATTTATTCGAGATGATTTACCTCGTATTTTTTTACCGGAAGGATATATAATAAGACATGCACAACCCGGGGACGAATCGTATTGGGTCGACATAATAAACGATTCTTTCGGATATTCCGAAAGCAGGTCTTTTCAATCGTTGTCAAGAGATGATTGTTTTTCATATGACCGTGTATTTTTTGTTTGTTTTCAAGATAAGCCCGTTGGTACCGCATCCGCTTGGTATAGAACGGATTGGGGAAACAATACGGGGTATCTTCATATGGTCGGTGTAATGAGTTCGCATACAGGTAAAAAGTTAGGATTTTATATAAGTCTGGCAGCTATTTATCATATGAAGCTAAGGGGAGATACGAAATGTGTCCTTCAAACCGACGATTTTAGAGTACCTGCCATAAAAACATATTTACAGCTGGGTTTCAGACCGGAAAAAACACATGAAAGCCATGAGCAAAGGTGGTTAGATTTGTGTAATAAGCACGGACTATCAATAGATTGATTATAATCCGAAAGTGATAAGGAGGCATGAAAATGATAAAAGTAGGTGTGATAGGAGTCGGGCGAGGAAGATCGTTTGTAGGTAGTGCCCAAACCGCCGGTATGGAACTTGTGGCGCTATGTGATACATGGGAAGAAAAACTGCATGCGGTATGTAAGCAGTTTAATGTTGCAGGTTATACAGATTATGATAAATTTCTTGAGCATGACATGGATGCGGTCATATTGGCTAACTATTTCCATCAACACGCACCTTTCGCATTAAAAGCTTTAGAAGCCGGAAAGCATGTTATGAGTGAGACAACGGCTGTTATAACTATGGCCGAAGGTGTCGAACTGATAAAAAAAGTTGAGGAAACAGGAAAAATATATATGCTTGCTGAAAATTACCCGTATTTTAAGTACAACCAAGAGATGAGAAGACTGTATAGAGCGGGCGAGATAGGCGAAATGGTATACGGTGAAGGTGAATATATTCATCCGGATCCTGTTGAAGTAAAAAATAAGCGTTCAGCCGGATTTAATCATTGGAGAAACAATCTGCCGGCAACATATTACAACACTCACGCTTTGGCTCCTGTAATGCATATTACCGATACTATGCCCGTTATGGTAAACGCTTTGTGTATACCGTACAGTGAAAAAGACGATCAATACGGATTATTACCGAATAAAGCCGACACCGCCTCAGTCATATTGTGCAGAATGAATAACAACTCGGTTGTAAGGACAATAGGAGTGAATTTAAGAGGGCACGGCAATTGGTATAGAATTCACGGAACTCGAGGTTTAATGGAAAATTTGCGAACCTTTGACACGCAAATGTTAAGAGTAAAACATGATGCTTTCGAATTGAAAAAAGGTGAATCCGAGGAGAAAATTTATAAGCCTGAGTTTCCGTTTATGGCTGAAACGGCAAATAAAACAGGACATGGCGGAGGTGATTTTTTCACCGACTATTTCTTTGCCGAAGCTATAAGAACAGGAATTCAACCTTATTTCGATGTTTACAAAGCTGTTGCTATGTCTGCAGTCGCAATACAAGGATATAAGTCGGCACATGAAAACGGTACCCCGTATGAGATACCGGATTTTAAAAACAGTAACGCCGCCAGAGAAAAATATAAAAACGATAACTGGTGCCCTATGCCGGAGTTTAGGGATGTTCAGCCTAATCAACCATATCCAAGTGTTGACGGTGATATAAAGTTGACACAAGAGGCTAAGGAAATGGCTAAAAGACATTGGACAGAGATAGGTTATAAAGGAGAAGATGTGTGAGCGTCAGATATTATCTAGGGATCGATTGCGGAACCAGTGGAACTAAAACAGTATTGTTAAACAATAAAGGAGAAGTTGTAGAAAGTGCTTACATGGGATATGAACTGGAAAAACCGGGTAAATATATGGTTGAACAAAGTGTTGATGTTTGGTGGGAAGCAATTGTAAATACAGTTAGATCGTGCTGTAAATATATAAATAAAAACGATGTAAAAGCAATGGCTATATCGTCTCAAGCAGGTTGTGTAATACCTGTAAAAGCCGGAAAACCAATTGGTAAATCCATATCATGGCTTGATTCCAGAGCAGGTGACATAGTACAAAGATATGTAGACAAGGGATGGAACGACTGTGTTTATATGAAAACCGGATGGAAGATTTCTCCCGGAATGGTTTTCCCGAAAATTATCTGGTACAAAGAGAATAAACCTGATATATATGAGAATGCCGAAAAATTTTTAACAACTATTGATTACTTAAATTATATGTTGACAGGAGAGTATGTGATTGACCCCGGAAATGCATCTTTAACCCAAGCATATAACGTTGTTGATAATTGTTGGGATGAAGAAATTTTATCGCTAATCGGGTTTAACAAAAAAAAGCTGCCACATATTGTTAATTCTTGTCGAGAAATCGCAGGTCTGACCGGATATGCCGCAGAGCAACTGGGTTTGTCAAGGGATACGATTGTTTATTCCGGGGGCCACGATCAATATTGTGTTGCAACCGGAGCGGGTGTGTTTAATCCGGGTGAAATGCTGGCCGCCACAGGAACCGCGTGGGTAAACCTTGCAATAACCGAAGAACCGGTATTTGACACTGAAAATTATCTGACCCCCGGAAGGCATGTTATGGAAAACACCTGGGGATTGTTGTCTTCAATCCCGACTGCCGGTGCGTCAATGGAGTGGTTTAACGACCGGTTTGGAGGTAAGATAGAAAGAGAAGGAATTTTGATTCGTGAAGAATTTTCATTAATAGACAATGTATGCCGAGAGAGGATGAACCGTGATTCCGATGTGCTGTTTTATCCGGGTCAGACAAACAGTAATGAAAAAAGAGCTTCTTTTATAGGATTGGGTCTTGAACACGATAGATATGATCTTTTTTTAGCTATTATGGAATGTGTTTCTTTTGAGGTACTTTTAAAGGTTCTCGCATTCGAAAGAATGTGTGGAAAAATAGATGTTCTTACTATGACGGGAGGTGCTGCTAAAAGTGATGTTTGGAAAACCGTTTTGTCTTCGGTTTTAAATCGTGAAGTTATTTCAATAAAAAATTCCGATATTGCGGCAATCGGAGCTGCCGTAATAGCTTCATATGGTTTTGGGGAACAAAACGATTTAAAACAGAGTTCAAAGTCGGTTAAGGTGGAGCGCAGGTCTGTTTTACCACATCACGACATAAAAAATAAGTATAAGGAAAAATTTAATAGGTATCTTGAATTCCGAAAGTTTTGTACAATGTAGGTTTTCAAGTTGGAAAACCGGGTTACACCAGTGCATACTAAAGGACTTAAACGTCCGGCAGCTTCTTTTAGACACAAAATTGAGAAATTAAATTATTCGGTTATATTGCGCACTAAAAGATATTGTAATTGCTATTTTAGGCCCTATGATTACAAAACAACAGATAACCCATAAAATATTTAGCTGTATAGTAAAAAATTTTATGAGGAGATGTGAATATGAAAAAGTTTTTGTGTTTATTATTGGTTTTAACATTTCTTTTTAGCTTTATTGCATGTTCAAAAGAAGGAAAAGATTCTTCTAATAAGAATGTTACAACAGCACCTGAGGTTAATCCTTTTGAAGAATTTTTTGAGATAACCTGGCTCGTCCAATATACGAAAAATTTTGAGGAAGGCCGTTGGGATGAGCTGGAACTTGAAGAAAAATTCAATATTGATTTAAAGGTGTGGAACACCGACTATGACAATGCCGAAGAACTTACGCTAATGATTTCTGCAGGAAATGTACCGGATATGGGATTTTACCCTAAGGATCCCATTGAATTATATGAACAGGGGCTTACGAGAACCATAAATATGGATACTATAAAGAAATATTTACCGGGATATTATAAAATAATAGAAGAATTTCCTATAGGGCTTAAGTATAACATGGTTCAAGATGTTGATAATGAGTATTACGGTATAACCATGGCTTCGGCTTTAAGTAAATTCTTCTATTTTAATCATGGAATGCGTTTAGATTGGCTGGAAAGTTTAGGATATGAATTTAACGATCTGACGCCCTTCCAAACACCTGATGTATTCAGTACATATGGTAACTTTAAAAATGCCGTATATTTTTCTAACAGGGTGTTTTCTTATGATGAGTTTTTAGATATTAATAAAAGATTTACAGAAGACGATCCGGATGGCAACGGGCAAGACGATACATATTTCGGAATAAGCTTGGGATTTCATTCCTGGAACAGGTTGACCCTGGCAACATTCGGAGTATCACACGACGGGTTATTCTTGTATAATGACAGTTTAACCGGTGATGTGGTTCCTTATTACGCATATGAAGGATTTAGAGATTTCTTGACATGGGAGACTAATGCTCTGGACAAAGGCTATATAAGAAAATTACCGGGTCAGGAAACCTGGACAAATGAAGTGTATGCAGCATGGGCAAGTGGTAAACACGGTTACTTTGAATTATCTTCACAAGATGTACTTGCGGAATATAAGGCCGAATATTCTATGGCTATGGCTCCGGGGTCTATACTTAAAGAAGATCCGACTGCCAAGTTCGTAGTATTCCCCGGATTTATCGGTCCGTTAGGTTATGGCGGCAATACCAGATATTCTGCAACTCCGTACCGATCCGGTGCTTGGGGAACATGGAAAATAGGTAAAGAAGTTACTGATGATAAACTTGAAAGAATATTGCATATGATGCAATATACCCACTTTGACAAAGAAGCGTATATGAGATATTGGTACGGTATTGAGGGAGTTCATTACAAATGGTTGGGAACACCTTATCAGAGTAGTATATTAACCACCCCGTCGGATCAATTACCGGCTGAATATGCGTCAAAAGCTCCGGTGAATATATTTGCTTCGAATAAATTCCTTATGGATATGTCCATATGGACATTGTTCAGTTCATATTACTATACTTGGAATGTATATCAAGAAAACAACGGTTGGGATAAGTATGTGATAGAACCATATAAATATCTGGACAGAATGTATTTTACTTCTGAATTATACGAACAATATGACGCTACTAACAAAGAAGTGTCGGAAAATATCAACGCCATAAGAAATGACTTTTGGAACAGAGTACATGAAGGGCAGATTGCAGAAATTAATACGGAATGGTCGTCATATATAGATGCTTTATACAAAGCAGGACTTGACAAGCTTGTTGAATTTTTCAACAGCGATGATATGCAGATATTTCTTAAATAATCGGTTGTAAAACCTATAGTAAGGTGCACTAATTTGTGCACCTTATGTGATATAATAATTGTTAACGTTAACGGAACAGGAGAGAGGTTATTAAATGATTGAAACGATCAAAATGTCTTTAAAGCGATTACTAGGGGATGATTATACTAATAGTGTTAAAGCCGGAGCGGTATTTTTCGGCGAATTAACAGAATCAACAGCCGATATGTTAATAAACGAAGAAATTGAATACTATCCGGATTCATTTTCAAAAAAAGCGGACGCTCTTTTAGACAAGGTCGGACTTAATGTATTACCACAAATTAAAAGCACAATAGCCGGAGCCGGAACCGACTCCTTTAATAAAGCCGGTTCTACCGATTCGGCACCTGTCGGCGGCTTAGGGTGTTTTAGATTGGGAGAAGACGGAAGATTGTATTTAATATCTAAAAGTGAGCACTATCACACACCACTAGGGCATTGGTTTCCGGGTTACAAATTATTGGATAATGCGAGTAGGTTAGGTATTGGGAATGCGACTCACAACAATACAAGAGGTTATATAACCAGGTTGCATGAAAGAGAGCTGATACGGGTTATAAATTGTATACCTAAAGAAAATCAAGTTGAATTGGATCGGGTCATATGTAATCGTGAAGATAAAATTTTAAATAGAGTTATTAATTTACAAACAGGCAGTTTAGCGGCTGAAGCGGGAATCAAAATGATGCTTGCCAGGTTTTATCGATTGGATACAGGTTTTTGCAATCCGTTATATCATGGAAAAATACCTGTATTTTTTGTAGTAGGGGATTTTGAAGAAGGCTGTGCTGCGAACTATCATGGAACTACAATAACCGCTCAAACACTACGAGGTATGTGGCCGGATATTTATACCAAATCCGAAAAAGCCGGCATTTATCAAGTTTGTCCTGTACGTATAAATGATATTGATGATTTTGAAGAAAAGATGGAAAAGTATAACCGGCATCCGTATAAAACCGCAGGTTTTTTGCATGAGATCATTATGATGAATTACGGTGCAATCAAACTGGAGAAAGAATATTTAAAAGCCGCATACCAAATATGCAAAAAATATGACACACCTGTTTTAGTTGATGAGATACAATCCTGCATGTGGTATAAAGGTATGTTCTTATTCAATTTATATGATTTGAAACCGGATTTTGTGGTGATAGGAAAAGGCTTTCCCGGGGGAAGATTTGCAGGGTCAAGGATTATAACAACCGCTTCTATGGATTCGTTAAATCAATTCGGTGCGTTAGTCACAAACGGTCAAGAGGAACTGACTTCTTTAGCATACCTTATTACCATGTCTTTTGCGGAGCGAAACGGTAACCATATGGAACAAATCGGTGACTATTACGAATACAAATTGAATTTACTGGCTGGAAAATATGACCGATTGATAGAGAGTATTGAAGGATTAGGCCTTTTAAAAGGAATTAAATTTTACAGTATTGAAAAAGCTGTAAAGTTTTCTGAGTACCTGAAGAGTAAATGTATAGACATAAGTGCGCAAACATACAAAGCATCGTGTCCTCCCACGGCTTTGACTAAATTGCCTGTTATATCCACTGAAAAAGTAATAGATTTTACTGTTGATAAAATGGAAGAAGCTTTAATTTATATCGATTGATGTAATCATGGAAATATTTTTGGTACAAACATGCCAAATATTTAAGGTAGAATACATCAAACTAAAATTTTCATGAAAGGAGGCAGTTACGATAGGAGATTATCGTAACGCCGATAAATATGGGACTTAAAATCGGAATAGTCGGATGTGGAAGTTTTTCACGATCATTTATAAATCTATTTAAAGCACATCCCTTGACAGAAAAAATAATATTATGTGATCTGGATGTTAAGAAGGTAAAGGAAAGAGGAGAGGCTACCGGTATAACCGAATTTTCTTATTCGCTGGATGATCTGTTAGAAACCGATGTTGATGCGGTTGCGATATTTACACAGAATTGGTTGCACGGACCTCAAGCAAAACAAGCTCTCTTGAAAGGAAAGCATGTTTATTCCGCGGTTCCTATGGGAATTACATTTGAAGAAATAAAAGAGATTGTAGATGCCGTAGAAAAAACCGGAAACATATATATGATGGGTGAGACCAGTTATTATTATCCGGATGTTATTTATTGCAGAAATAAATATTTGGAAAAACAATTCGGTGATTTAGTATTTTCGGAGTGTGAATATTATCATGATTGGGATCATGGTTTATATGATGTTATGATACGCCGTGGAGGTGACAATTGGAAAACTGTTGCAGGTAGTCCTCCAATGCATTATCCAACCCATAGTGTCAGTTGCTTTGTATCTGTTACAGGTGCGTATCTGACCAAAGTATCATGTCAGGGATTTGCAGACCCCAATCGGGACGGTTATGATTTATACGGTAAGGGTAAGAATATTTGGGATAATCCCTTTAGTAATGAAACAGCATTATTTGCGGCTTCTGACGGAAGTTCGGTCCGGGTTAACGAATTCCGAAGAATAGGACATACCGGAGCCGTGAGAATGAGTATGTACGGAACAAATGCGACATTTGAAAACAAAAGCTCGGAAGGCTCTAAAAAAGGATGTACATGGCGAACAAAAAAAATTGAAGAAACAATAAACCTGGACGATTTACTGGAGTGTATACCACACTATACCAATCCGCATAAAGCTGACATAGCTGACGAAAAACCTGTTAACTTCGCTAAAATACAACCTGTTGACACTTTGCCGGAATCATTCAAAAAAATTAATTCGGGCCATTTCATGTCACATAATTTCTTAATAAATGAATTTGTTAATTCCTGCTATTATAAAGTGACACCTAAGAATAACGCTTGGATGGCCGCAAGATATACCATCCCGGGAATTATAGCCCACGAATCGGCTAAAAAAGGCGGAGAATTATTAATTATACCGGATCTTGGCGATCCTAAATAAAAGAGTGTGAAATGAGTAAAGAAAAAGTTACATTACAAGACATTGCCGATATGGCCGGTGTTACTATCGGTACGGTAGATAGAGCCATGCATAACCGAAGCGGTATTAGTGAAGAAACAAGAAGAAGGATACTGGAGATAGCGAATCGATATAATTACAAGCCTGATATGATAGGAAGGAGTTTATCATTAAAGGGTAAAAAGCTAAAAATAGGAGTCCTTATCAGAGAATATCCTTCTTTTTTTTGGGATTCGGTACTTAAAGGCATTTTAGCGGCAGCTAAAGAATCGGCTCTATTCGGAGTTGAAATATTATTAAAAAGATACGACTTAACCGATTACGAAGATCAAGATAGTTACATGAAAAAATACAAAAACCGTTTATTTGAGCTAAAAGACGAAAATGTTGATGCAATGGTTATTGTACCTATAAATAACGTTAATATCGTCAAAGATATAGATGATTTGTCGGACGGGGGTATACCTGTAGTTACTGTTAATGACGATAATGCACAAAGTAAGAGGATCTTTCATATAGGACCGGATACTTATCAATCCGGACGTGTTGCCGCTCAATTGACAGGAGATTTACTACAAGGAAAAGGTAATGTGCTTTTGTATACTGCAAATTATTTATCATACGGTTATTTTTTCAGAAAAAACGGATTTATAAATAAAATGAGTGAAGATTATCCTTGTATAAATGTTATAGAAAGAAAAAATACATCAATTGAGGAAGCTTTCTATGGGAATGATATCGTTCTTCGTGATTATGATTGTATATGCAATGTTGACGGAGCAACCGTATCATCTGTTGTAGATTTAATTATACGTAGAAATGACGCCGGTAGATTCAAATATGTAGGGTTCGAGATAAATAATGATGTTAAAAAGTATTTACAAAGCGGTGAGATACATGCTATTGTAAGCCAGGACGCTTATTCGCAGGGATATTTCGCTCTTAAGATGTTAACCGATTTTTTATTATATAAAAAGATGCCAAAATATAATTGTATGTATGTGAGAACTGATATTATCTTAAAGGAAAATATGATTATTAATGACAGAATAATTAATCCGTATTTTATGGACTCATAGATAAAAGCCCGGTATGTGTCGAACATACCGGACTTGGCATAAATTTTTTAAAAGTTCCTTTTAAAAAATCTATCCTGTTTAGTTAGACCCGTGGCCGCATCGAGCATCCCCGGGTCGGCTTACATTTTTAAAATCCGGTTTTAAAAATGTATCCTATCCGGTTAGACCCGCGGCTGCATTGAGTGTCCCCGGGTTGGCGTACATTTTTAAAATCGAGTTATAAAAATGTATCCTATTTTATTAAAAAAAAGACTTGCTTTTTAATTGCAAGTCCTAAAAAACGAAAACCTTTTTCACAGAAGATTTTAAATTTTTTCAATAAATCTCCCGGAGGCTTTACGCATGTCTGTCTTTGAATTTTTAAGAATGTTCTTAATTTTTTCCAATTCAATAGGCCTTTTGATTTTTAAAGTAGTAGTTTTTATTAATTCACCATTTGTCAATACAAAATATCTAATTATTTTGTATTGAGGAATGGTTTTATTGATTTCCTTAATAGCCGCTTCATAATTTTTAGCCAGCTCTTCATCCGAAGGCATTCCGTCGGTATAGTATTCGTTATTAACAACCAATTCGGCACAGATTTCCACATCACCGTCCGAAGTGTTATTACCCCATACGAAAGAATCTTTAACTCCCGGAATATTATTCAATAAAACTTCGAATTCTTCAGGAAACGCTTTCTTTCCATTAGATAAAACTATCATTGACTTTGCACGACCGGTGATTTTTATATAACCTTCTTCGTCAATCATTCCTAAATCTCCCGTATGGAACCAGCCGTCTTTATTGAATACTTCATTTGTCGCTTCCCGGTTTTCGTAGTAACCAAGCATAACATTTCCACCTCGAGTTATAATTTCACCCATACCGTTTTCATCGGGAGAATCGATTGTCACTTCAATTCCACCGAGAGGATGCCCTATTGTACCCGGTTTATTAATGAAATCATTATTTGCCGCAACAACCGGAGATGTTTCGGTAAGGCCGTAACCTTCACATAGCCTTAATCCGATTTTGTCAAACCATACTGTAACGGCAGGATCTAAAGGAGCCGCTCCGGATACAGCCAAACGAAGATCGGGTCCGAATTGTTCGAATATGCTTTTAAAAACTTTTCTTCTGACAT
>CAZJOD010000045.1:0-23541 GCA_964547525.1 uncultured Clostridiaceae bacterium | reverse complement strand
GGTGTTCAAACCGCCCCCGGCTATAATTGTTGAATTATATTCTGAAAATTATATTCTGAAAATTATATTGTTACTGTTCTAATTTAACGGATTAATCTGCAGAGATATATTTGTCTATAATACTTTTTATCGTTCCGTCTGCCGTCAGTTCTGCCAAAGCGGTATTAATTTTCTCAAGCAGATCTTTATTCTTCTTAGAAACAGCAATTGCATAATCTTCTATCGTGTAAGCTTCGGGTAAAATCTTAAGTCCGGAATTTTGTTTAACAAATACTTTTGCCGGTTCACTGTCAATAACAACAGCTACAACTTTACCTTGTATCAAAGCTTGAACAGCTTCCACACCTTTACTGTAGCGTTGAACATCAGCATCGGGATATTCGTCGGTAATATAGATATCACCGGTTGTGCTTTCTTGAACACCAACTGATTTATCAGCTAAATCGTCCGGTCCGGTAATGTTAGAGTTTTCTTTTACTATAATTACTTGTGATGCGGTTGTGTAGGGTGTTGAAAAATTTACACTTACTAATCTTTCTTTGGTAATTGTCATACCGGCCATACCCATGTCCACTTTCCTGGACTGAACAGCTGTAATAATAGAACCGAATTCCATATCTTCAATCACAAGTTCTAATCCGAGTTTGTCGGCTATAGCTTGTGCTATTTCGGCATCTATCCCTACTATGACACCATTTTCATAATACTCATACGGTGGGAACGCAGCATTGGTTGCCATTATAAGTTTGCCGTCATCTCTACGTGCACATGCACTCATTGCAAACAGTATGCTCATAGCTAATACGATTAAAATCAATTTTTTTAAATGTTTCATTATGTATCCTCCATTTATATTATAAAGTATAACTTATATCAGTTACATTATTATATCTTATAAAAAGTACATATTCAATATGTTAAAATTAACAAATTATATATGTGATTTTACTGTAAGACTCTTTTTGCAGTAATAGCTGATATATTTTATATAAATGTACATTTTCAATTACAGTAAATTCCGTTATAATTAGTAATCATACATTATAAATTTACGTTTTTACAAGGAGACCTACTATGAATTCCAGAGAAAGACTTGAACGTTGTTACAGACAACAGGAAATAGACAGACCTGCAGTTTATACAAGAACAGCATATCCGCTCAACGATCCCACATATGACGAATTGAAAAAATTTATGCAAATGTATACCGACCATAAAAAAGCATGGACAGGGTGGCGTATAGATTATGCATATAAATTAGAGAAAATGGTAAAACCGTATTCGTCGGATTACCAGAGAGTAATAACGACTATGACAACACCGAAGGGTAAACTTACTTCTTCACTTTTTTCAAATCTGACAGGAAAACCTAATATGTTGGAAACTCATTATATAAAAGACTATGATGATGCTTTAAAATATTTATCACTACCGGATGCGGATATAATACCCGGAAATCCATCTGATTTTTTTGAAGAAATTAAGAATATGGGAGACAAAGGGATTATAGAAGTCCATTTAGGATTAAATCCGGCAGGATTTGTAGCGGATTTGATGGGATCGGAGAATTTTGCCATTATGTCTATTACCGATAGAGATATTATTTACGAATTGTGTAAAAAACGTATGCATACACTGATTAGAGCTGTAAAAAAACTTGTTGAAAACGGAATAGGTCCGTATTTTAGTATGTTGGGTGAGGAATACATTGTTCCACCCATGCATGGTGAAAAGGATTTTTATGATTTTAATGTTCAATATGACAAGCCGATTATTGATTTGATTCATAATGCCGGCGGATATGTTCATATTCACTGTCACGGATCAATTAAAAAAGTATTGCAAGGATTTGTAGATATGGGTGCGGATGTACTTCATCCGTTTGAAGCTCCACCTATGGGGGATATAACGGCTTCTGAAGCGAAAAAGATTATTCGAAATAAAATATGTATGGAAGGAAACATACAAATTTCTCATATGTATGAAAGTACTCCGGACGAGATCAGAGAAGAAGTTACTAATCTGATACATGATGCGTTCGACGACGGGAAAGGTTTAATAGTATGTCCGACCGCTTCACCGTATATATTTGGTGAAGGGGAAAAATGTTTTCAACAGTATAAAGCATTGGTTGAAACGGTAGTTAATCGATAAAAAATTTGATATTAAACCTGATTATTTTCGCAATGACAGTCAAGAAAATTAAAAGCGGGGTTGTTACAATATGTAAAGGAGGTGAGTAAATTTGATTAACGGCGACGGTTTTCAAGACGACCGGTTCATTGAAGCGGTTGCAAGGATGCAGCTTTATATAGAAGAACATATAAAAGAACCTATAACTCAAACACAACTTGCGAAAGCTGCCGGTTATTCTCCATATCATTGCGCGCGAATGTTTAAGGATTTAACCGGTAAAACACCTTTTGAATATATCAGAAGTCTTCGTTTATCACAAGGAGCGTTAAAACTATGTAATGAGAAGGTTAAAGTTATAGATATCGCATTAGAGTATGTGTTCGATTCTCATGAAGGATTTACACGTGCATTTTTTAAAGAATTCGGTATTACACCTAAGAAATATTCTAAGGATCCGAAACCGCTTAATCTTTTTACACCAAGTATTGTAAAAAAATATCACCTTCAAAATACATGTAAGAAAGGATGTAGCACGATGAATGCAATTTTTGTTCAGATTATGGATCGTCCTGCCAGAAAGCTTATTTTGAAACGCGCGAAAAAAGCAGCCGATTATTTTGAGTATTGTGAAGAAACCGGATGTGATGTATGGGGAATTTTATGCAATATAAAAAATGCCTTGTATGAACCTGTAGGTATGTGGATGCCGGACAGCTTCCGCCCTGTGGGAACTTCATATTATACCCAAGGGGTTGAAGTACCTGCCGACTATAGCGGTGAGATACCTGCAGGATTTGAAATCATAGATTTACCTCCATGTAAAATGATGATTTTTCAAGGACCGCCCTTTGAAGATGAAAACTTTTCTGATGCTATAGGAGATCTTTGGGAACAGATAAAAAACTTTAATCCCCAAATATACGGATATGAATGGGCAGATCAAGATGCTCCCGAAATACAACTTGAACCTATGGGTTACCGAGGGTATATTGAGGGAAGGCCTGTCAAGCCGATTAACAAGCCTGCAGTGTAATTAAAAGAGGCGGAGAATCCGCCTCTTTTAATGTGCAAAGTTACAATAAGTTCATAAATTGAATTTAATATAAAATTGTTACTTTGCTATAACTCACTTACTATGAGCCGGGGTATACCGATGCCGCTTAAACGGCATCCTACCGTTTGTCATTTTAAAGTATCTTCACCTTTACCAATTTATTTTTAATTATGGTTCAACAATTTTTGTTTATTGAAATGAAATAAAGTTTTTGCTGTAGAATCATTATAATAATTGAAAAATAAATAAAAGTTTCATAAAATTTCAAATTTTATTTTGTTATCGACACTGTCTTTAAAATTAATTACAGCCATATAATATACTGCGTTTCGATTGGCATATAATTGATTATAATCTATTTTTATATCAGCCGAATCAAGTATACCAACCGTATATGTATGATTCATGAATTTTACCATCAGATGATTATGTGAAAAATAAATTTCCGAATCGTAAAGACCGTTAGTTTTAATTATAGGAACAGAAATCATAGTATTTTTTACTGTTTTTGGCAAGAAAACTTCATATAATACTCCTGTATCGTCTAAAATATATTTTTCTTTTAGCGGTTCACACCAAAGTGTTGTAAAATACTCGACATCAAATTCAATACGGTCGTCACTTTGATTTATTATATTCAACCGAATATTTGTGATCTCCGCACTCATAGCCGATAGTGCCAAGCCTTTTTCATCAAGGTCGACAGGTCCGATGCAGAGATTTGATAATGGTTTTGGTATCCCGGGTATGTTGAAAGTATAATTGGGTGTTGCGGTTATTCCCATAGATAATGCAGTTTCCGGCATAATTCCCGCTTTATGTAACCTGCAGAATCCGGTTGTATCCTTTTGTAAATCGGCTTTGGTATCAATTTCTATATGATAACCTTTACATGTTGCAAAAACTTTGTGAAATTCAGGATGCAATTTCACTACATATCCACATGTTTCAACCGGTGTAATACGTTCCTCAACATATAGGTCTGAAAAACGAGCTGTTTTTGCGGCAATCATAAACAATGATGCGGCTAAAGCTCCGTAAACCGTATAAAAACCACCTGAGTCAACTCCGTGTCCAAGGAGGGGATCAAAGCAATTCTTTATATGTCTGTGAGGTGATAATGAAACCCAAAATTTTATAGAGTCAACTGTTTTGCGTGCGGCTCTTTTATATACACCCGCTATGTCATAACAACCTTTATTCATATAATATAAAGCTCTGCTTTCAAATAAAGCCGCCATGTGTCCTTCGACAAATATGAATTGATTGCTGCGTCCACCGAAGGGAGCGTGAAAAGTAGTTGATTGAAGTAATAAAGTCAAATACCCGCTTGATTCACACAAATTTTCCAAGGTGTCTTTGTGTTTTCCGTTGTAACCTAATTGAAGGATATAGTCCAGCTGTTGGCGAACAACCAAATCATAAGTTATAGGTTCGTGTATTTCACAGTAAAGACTGTCTTTTGTAATTAATTTCAATAAAACTTCAATCCCATGTTCAATTGTTTCCATACACCCTTTAAAACCGGAGGATAACTTCATCATTTCTCCGATTACCGCAAATACCCATCCGTTGTATTTATGGTCAGTCAATCCACAGTTATAACACATAGGTGCTTGATGGTTATTCCATATGTTTTCCCAATTCAATATTTTGTGTTCAGATACAAGTTTTCTTGTTTTTATAGCGTTATGAGCGAATAACATTTCCTTTATCCAAAATTCAGGCGAATAGTTTGACGGAGATTTATTGAGAAGCGATAGGAGTAACTCGTATGATAATATGAGACAATCTGATAAATCAATACAGCGACCTTCTTGTATCAAATTGCCCAAGGCACCTACAAACCGTGCAGTGCTGTGGCAATAATAAATCTGCCTTTTGGTCGGATCCGGCATTGGATTTACATCGGTAATCAAACCGTCCGATTCTTGCCGACCTGCTGCTACCATTTCACGTATAATTTTCTCCGCCATATCAATATAAAGTTCATATGTTATTCCGGTAGGCTCCGGAACCATATGGCTGCTCTTTTCAGTCAACCTTTTTGCCATTTTTATATTTAGCGAGTCATATATCATACATTACCTCTATTTTGGATTGTTACATATTTTAATATTCTACTACTATAATTTGTATTATTAAATACCGATTATACTATAAATTATATTAACCGACCCGGCCGTATATATTTTTATAAACACATTATACAGCATAAAATTTACCGGTTCAATCGATTTTTGTATTGTATATTATATCTATAATTTAACCTGTAACTTAATATTATAATAATGCAAAAGCATGAAAAAGCAATAATGTATTGCAAGCTTAACTATATTGTCTTTAAATGGACATGATGTTACTATGGTATATATACCGCAAGTTATGTTAATCATTTAAAATTTATGATAAAGCCGGACTTATGCGATATGTGTTTTACAAATTTTTAAAGGCGGAAAATAATCAATGAAGAAAAAAATAATTGTAGGATCTCTAAGACAAGAAACCAATTCGTTCAGTCAAGTTAAAACAATGGAAAAAGATTTCACTGTAGTATGGAGAGTTTTGATTTTAAGAATATTAAAAGACCCATGTTTCCAATAGATAAAAATTTCCATTGGGAACCGTAAATAAATAATTTCTATCATAAAATGCATTGCTCATTTGTTTTAAGCGATGTATTTTTATTTATGTTCGTGGTAAAAAGCTTTTAATTCGTTTTTGGTCTTTTGATCTAAATCATTCCGGCGGATACCTTGTATAGCACCTTCCAGAGCAGATAAACGTAAGATACAAGCTGACCGATCCATGCTTAATATTCGTAGCCACGCCTCTTTACTTCCTATTTCTTTAAATTGATCTACCGTCATGATGCCTACTTGGTTAAGTTGCATTTCCAGTTTCTTACCGATATTTGGCAAAGTTGATAATTCTCCCATAAAAAAAACTCCTTATTCGCCGATGATTTTTATAAGAACACGCTTCTCACGCTTCCCGTCAAACTCAAAGTAAAAAATTTGTTCCCATGTACCGAAATCAAGTTTTCCTTCTGTGATAGCTACCACTGTTTCCCGACCCATAATTGTTCTTTTCAGATGTGCATCCGCATTATCTTCGTAACCGTTATGACGATAACGACTATATGGCTTTTCGGGAGCGAGGTTTTCAAGCCATACTTCAAAGTCGTGATGAAGACCGGATTCATCGTCATTAATAAATACGGAAGCGGTTATATTCATTGCATTAACCAATACAAAACCTTCTTTTACACCTGATTCTCGCACAGCTGATTCAACATGAGGTGTTATGTTGATTAACCCACGTCTGGAAGGGAGGTTAAAACGAAGTTCTTTTCGATAGCTTTTCATCGAATTGTTCCTTTCTTTATTATTAATAATGTCAAAACTATAAAATAAGTATATCATAAAATAAAAATATTGTTAAATTTACATAAAAAAATGTTAAACTATATAATAAAAAAACATTTTAAATACTAAGTTAAAATATATAATATTTTAATGGTATGATAATAATACATTATAAAATGTTTAATTCGAATAAAATTATTTATAGTTTTTTCTCAACTTAAACTTATGTATATGTAGGTTGATAATTGTTATGGGGTGGTCTTAATGACAGAAAAACAATTGAAAATATTAATAAGTGTTTTTATAAATTTTTCATTAATTGCCGGTTTAATATTTTTGGCTTCTGTTATTGGGTATCTATTTAGAAACATAGGCTTTCCGGAAACAAATGTAGTAATTGTTTATTTGCTTGGAGTCTTATTAACAGCATATATTACAAAAGGTTATATTTATGGTATGGTTGCATCGGTGGTAGCGACCTTTACTTTTAATTACTTTTTTACAGAGCCGTATTATACATTCACCGTTTACGATCCGAGCTATGTTATAACATTTATTATTATGACAATTACATCCATTCTTACTAGTACATTAACATCCCATGTTAAACAAAACGCTGTTCAATCTCATGAAAAAGAAGCTGAAACAAAAGCACTTTATACATTGACTAATTATCTGACTGATGCTTTAGATATACATGACATTGCCGGTATTACAATTAGAATTATAAGCGATACTATCAATTGTAAGGCGGCATGTCTTTGCTTTGATGAAGACGGATATCCTGAAAATAATTTTGTGCAGCAAGTATCATCTGAAAAACAAATACATCGCAAGGTTTCTAATGCAGATGATATAAAACATCAAATTGAAGGATTGCGTACCGGTCACTATATAGATGCGGAATTTCATAATTGGTTGATATATGGTAGAGATAACATTTTGGGTATAATACGCATTCCTTTAGAGAAAGCTAAATTAATGAATGATGCCCAAACACGTTTATTACGTGCCATGATAGAAAGTACCGCTTTAGCTATGGACAGATTTAGGTCTGCTGAACAACGATTAAAATATCGTGAAGAAACTGTGCAGGAACGTTATAGGGGTAATTTATTAAGAGCCATATCTCATGACCTTCGTACCCCTTTATCAGGTATCATGGGGACATCTGAGATATTAATGGATATGACAAACCACGATGATCCAAGATATAATCTGGCGGAACAGATATTTAATGACGCAGATTGGCTACATTCCTTAGTAGAAAATATATTGGGTCTTACAAGGCTACAAGAAGGGAGACTTATACTTAATAAGCAACCCGAAGCTGTAGAAGAGGTCATTGGAGGGGCAATAAGTCATATTATGAAAAGATCACCACATTATGATATATCTATATGCATACCGGAAGAACTTATGTTTGTGCCTATGGATGCAAAGTTAATAGAACAGGTTCTGATAAATTTGTTAGATAATGCTATCAAACATACTCCTCCCGGTAAAGAGATTAAGATATCTGTCTTTTTAGACAAAAACATTAATAGCGCTATCTTTACGATCTCAGATGAGGGTGAAGGAATCTCTGAAAACGACTTACCTAATATATTTAAAATGTTTTATACATCCAATTCAAAACACGTGGATGCTCATCATGGAATCGGCTTGGGGCTCTCGATTTGTGATGCAATTATTAAAGCCCACGGGGGAAATATAAAGGCGCGAAATCGTTTAGAAGGAACCGGTGCAGAATTTATTTTTGCATTACCGATGGAGGTGATATAATATGAGTAATTTTAGTCAATATATTTTAGTTGTTGAAGACGATGTACAAATTAGTAATTTTATATGTTATGCATTACATTCTGTAGGTTATAAGTATGTTGTAGTTAAAACGGGGCAAGGAGCACTAAGTTCGCTTATATCGGAGCAAATAGATTTAATGTTGCTTGACCTGGGCTTACCTGATTTTGATGGTATGGAGGTTATAAAAAAAGTAAGGGAATGGTCTGAAATGCCAATTATTGTTGTTTCTGCAAGAGACCAAGATAAAGAAAAAGTTGCAGCTCTAGATACCGGTGCTGATGATTATTTGACAAAACCATTCTCAGCTACAGAGCTTTTAGCACGTATAAGAGTAGCTTTTAGACATTTATATAAACAAAACATAACGAAGAACCAAGCTATTTACCAAATTAGTGGTCTTAAAATCGACCTTGATAAGCATTTGGTGTTCTTAGATGGTGTGGAAATACACATGACGCCAATGGAATATAATTTATTATCCTTGTTTTTTAAAAATGCAGGAAAAGTTTTAACTACAAGTTATATTATCAGAGAAATATGGGGTATAGGTTATGGTACGGATACACAAGCTTTAAGGACACTAATGGCCGGAATAAGGAGAAAAATTGAGAAAAATCCTGCAAAACCACGTTATATTATGACAGAAATTGGTGTAGGTTACAGACTCACAGGTGAATAATAATAGCCGGTTTTAGCAAGTATAATTATTTAGACGATATTACACTTTTTATACATTGTATTAATGAACCTTTATATCAATAGGTTGAATATTAATCTTTATGATTGATATTCTCTTGTTTGCTTTTATATATAAAATCTTTTATATCCTCACATAATTCTCACATAATTTTACTTATCCTCACACCGAAATAACAAATTATCCGGTAAATTAAACTTATAAATGAACATTAATTTATAAGGAGGTATATGGCATGGATAATAATATTAAGACTAATTACGACCTTAATGTTTTATGCGATCAGGTTAAGACATTAATATATCAACAGAAATATAACGACTGCAAAATGTTAATAACTGAAGCTATGAAGAATTATCCACATGCTCCGGAACCACACAATTTTTTAGGTATATTACTTGAAACCCAAGGAAATCACTTAATGGCCATGAAACACTTTCGTGCTTCATGGGCACTTGATCCTACATATATTCCTGCTCGAAGTAATCTTGAATGTTATGGGAATATTTTTTCTCAAAAGAGATTCGTTTTTTGTGAAGAGGAATGTAAACAGGAGAAAAAAGATTTATATAAGGTAATGTATGATAATAATGGTATCGGTCATGTAAAGAGGAGGTAAATGTTATGTTTTCGAGGAACAAAAAAAACGATGAATATGTAATTATAATTGGATGCGGCCGATTAGGAGCTAATTTAGCTAATACTTTATCCGATGATGAATGTAATGTGTTGATTATAGATGATGATAAAAACTCTTTTGATAAATTATCGCCTTCATATGGCGGATTAACATTGACCGGTGATGCTACTGATATTGACATACTTATCGAAGCACAAATAAATAAAGCCACTGTTGTGGTTTCGGTAACTAATGATGATAATACTAACATTATGGTTGCGCAAATTGTTAAGGAATTATTTAAGGTAAAACGAGTTATTACCAGATTATATGATCCTGATAGAAAATGTGTTTATCAGGAATTCGGAATCGATACTATTTGTCCGGCTATCCTCTCGGTACAACAAATTCATACGATACTTGATAACATGAACAAGGAGGTAATAAGTATATGAAACAGCAGGTCTTATTAATCGGTGGCTTTCACAAAGCGAGATCACTTGCTTTATCTTTAATAAAGAAAGGTTATTGTGTTACGGTAATTAATAATAAATATCAAGATTGCTTGGTTTTATCCGAGATAGATTCCCTGATCGTTATAAATGGTGATGGGACAAAACCTTATATATTAGAAGAAGCAAATGCTCAAGATATGGATATAGCAATTGCTCTTACTCAAAGAGACGATGCTAATTTAGTTACTTGTCAGTTATGCAAGAAAAAATTTAATATAAAGAAAACTGTAGCTATAATAAATGATCCAAAAAAAACTGAGTTTTTTTACAAAATGGGAATAGATTCTGTTGTATGTGCAACGAGTACCATTACAGGTATTATTGAACAACAAGCCTTCATGGAAGAATTCGCTACACTAATTCCGATCAGACAAGGTAGGATAAGTATAGCCGAAGTGCCAATTCATGAATATGCACCTGTAGTAGGAAAAAAGTTATGGGAAATTAATCTACCTGAGGAAGTTATAGTTGGTTGTATTCTAAGGCAAGATAAAAATTTAGTACCAAGGGGAGACACGCGAATTTTATCAGGAGATATATTAGTACTCATTTCATCTGATAAACAAGAAAATGTAGCGGTAAGAGAATTGACCGGGCGGTGATATATTGAAAATAAATTTAAAAAATTGCAGTAATTGTGGTAAACTTGTTATGCTTATAGGTTTACTTGTGGCGATTCCCTTGGTAGTTTTACCTTTTTATAAAGAAGAAATAAAATATGCTATTGCTTTTATTATACCATCGGTTATTTCATTTATTATAGGAATAATAATTTGTGTTTTTTCAAAGCAGGACAATACTAATGATAATTGGAAACAATTAAGGCAAAGAGGAAGCTTAACAGTTCTATTTGCTTGGTGTTATGGTTTTATAATTGGTGCAATACCCTTTTTAATATCTGAAAAACTAACAATTGTGCAAGCATTATTTGAAGCTGTGAGTGGTTGGACAACCACAGGATTATCTGTTATAGATGTATCATCAACTCCCCGAGTATTTTTGTTTCATCGAAGCTTTATGCAATTTTGTGGGGGTTTGGGATTTGTTATGGTTATGATAATGTTTGTCCATGGTAAACAAGCTATGAATCTATATAATGCTGAGGGACATCCTGACAGGTTAAGACCAAACCTTAGGAAGACTGTATGGACAATTTTTATGATCTATATAACATCTTTAATTATAGGAACATTGCTATATATTTTACTAGGTATGGATGCGTTTGACAGCTTACTGCATGCTATGTCCGCTCTTTCTACAGGTGGATTTTCTACTCATATTTATAGTATTGGAGTATATGATAATATTCCTATTGAAGTATTGACTATTGTTTTAATGCTAATAGGTACAACAAATTTCGCTGTACTATTACTGGTGGTTAGAAGAAAATTTAAACAGGCTGTTCGTGTAAGTGAAATAAAATTTTTAATGGTGTTGTTGATTATATTTATAACATTAGCAGCGGTTTCACTCACCGGAGTAATATATAGCAACATTGGTAAATCAATCAGAATAGCTATTTTTAATATAGTATCAGCATTATCTACTACGGGATATTCTACAGTAGATTATAAAGATTGGCCGCCATTTGCTATAGGACTGCTAATACTTTTAATGTTAATCGGTGGTGGTATAGGTTCGACTGCAGGTGGAATTAAATTATCTCGTGTATATGTTATAATGCGCACAATGTTTAGCAATATACGAAAACGTTTGTCTCCCGAAAACAGAGTAGATACTTTATATTATTATAAAGCACAAGGGAAAACTCGTATTGATCAAAGTTTTATTAATGATGTTATGGGATTCACCATATGTTATATTAGTATCTTTGTAATAGGATCACTTTTATTAACAGTGACAGAAGGTTGTTCTCTTACAGAAGCCATGTTTGAGTTTGCATCAACTATTGGTACTGTAGGTTTATCCATTGGGTTAACAGGACCTTCTACCGGAACTGCCACGCTTATAATACAGATGTTTGGTATGATACTTGGGCGGCTGGAAATATTTATAGTTTTTACGGGAGTGTATTCAAGTATTTCTGCTATAAAGGTATATATAAGAAATCACATTTTTTGATTTATTCATATTTAAGTAGAGAAGGAAGAAGAGGGTATATATATTTTACCTTCTCTACTTACTAATGGTAAGGATAATAAATTTTATTATCTAATATTAAATGATCCTGTTACATAAACTTTATTTTATTGCAATAAATTAATGAACACTGAATCCGAAGTTGTAAAATCAATTGGTGAAGATGAAGGTATTTTCAATGATAAACGGCATTGGTAACATTATATGTTACAACGCAACTTTGAAAATACAACCCAAACCATATTGATTGGAACGCCAGTATACATTAAGGGAGTTATAACAGTAAAATCATTAAATACACACAATCTTTTTATAAATATTAAACAATAAAAATCACATTTATCCAATTTTATAACAATTTCCAAAGATAATACCTTTAAAATCTTATAAAAATTTTATTATATTCACCCCCAAATATGTATTTACTCTACACTAGTAAATATCTCTCCGTCTATTGATTCAAATATTACAGGGGATGAATAAGCCGTGTTGCCCTGACTGTCTGTCATCACATATATCATAATAAACAGCCCGTCACCCAACTCTGTTTCGGCAAATGATGTTGTGTCGGTTACATATATTGTATCTACCGGTACTGCAATCGATTCATCGCTGTCTTCGCTAAGTATAGTAACGAAATGAATTGTTTGTACTTTATCACCTTCCATCAAAGAGCGCAGGTTCTTATCAGCGGCACCACTTTCATCAAGACTTTTTCTTGCACCTAAAATATAGAATTCTTCAGTAGTAAAGTCATATATAACATTGAGGTTATAGTCTTCATCGTTAAGCAATATTGGTATTGAATAAATATTATAATCGTCTCCTTCGTAGGAAATCTCCATGTAACACAGCGCACCGTCCAGACTACCCCAAACACCTCTGAAATTATCTTTGAATACACCGGTTTCCCAATCTGCAATGATATCGTTATCAGAACCCAGACAAAGCATGATATCTTCTTCGACATCGACATAAAATAATTCAAAAGTAATTGATGATAATATTTCGTTTGCTTTGTTTCCGAGAGTGAGGGTAGAAAGGCCTTCTTCGTCGACAGTGACAATTGCGTCGTTCCAATTCACATTATTTAATGTCAATAATTCAGGTAGACTTTTATAATTCATCTTAGATATATAATCCATTCCGTCTTTGGTAAGCGTACCTGTCAAACCGTATGTATATAAGTAACGAAAAGCTTCAGAAGGACCTAATTGCGAATATACCGACCAGTCGTCCATATCTCCGTTGTAAGAGTAGTAGCAAGACAAACCGGTTGATTCCTTGCGATATTTACCGTAAACCTTATACTCGATACAATCCTCTAGAGCGGCAAGTACTTGAGAAAACGTATCAGGGAGAATATCGGCCGAGTTTCTTGCAAGATGTCCTAGATCGGCCATATTGGTAAAACCTTGCTCGCGTGTGTTTCCTCCGTAGTTTTCAATACTTCCTGCAACTCTTGAAAAAAGTGTAAGAAAAGTAGGAGATTCGATAGCGTTTGCCAGCGCTTCTTTTCCGAAATTATCATAAGCGGTTATCAAATTTCCTACTTTTGAAAGATCCGTGACCGACAAGGTTATGTTATCTTGAGTTCCTTCTAAAATACAACCTTCTACATAAGTGTCACAAATAACCTTGGATAGTTCCGCCGGTTTTATGGTTGGATTTTCTGAAATAGCGTTTAGTATACCGGAATAATACCATCCGTTACCCGGTTCTAATTCTTCGGATGCAACCAAGTATTTGGCAATGTCTGAGAATGTGTATGCAGTATCTATTGTTGCCATCAAACAGGTGTCAAAGCCAATAATGTCTATGGGTTGATTATTTGTATTTGCCCCGAAAACAGTTGTAAATGCATAATATAACTCAGGTAATGTCAATGAATCCATATCGTACAACTCGTCAAAGGCCGCTCCGGTTACCGAACCGCCTCCATGATTCCAAAATATAACCATAGTACGTTTTGCAGGATGGTTCTCTTTTGCAAAACTTAAAAAACTTGTAAGAGTGCGCGGATCCCCCATACTTGCGGAAGGCAGTTCTTCTATAAGGTATAAACCGTTGCTGTCGTAAACATAACGTTGAAGTTTATCGGCGTTAATTAATTCGTTTTGCCAAACCATTGCACCACCTGTCTGTATAACCACTTTAACATTATCAGGAAGGTCTACCTCCAACATTTCTACCAGGTCGTTAGTGGCAGCACCATAATGGGTTTCCAGATCGCTACCACATAGATACCAATAAATTGCCCATTCTGTTTCAATTGGGTTTATTGTGTTTTGTTGCTGTCCTGTTTCTCTCGAATTTGTTACGCTTTGCTGTGGTTCCGATTCGCCGATATCAGAATTTATCGGATCACCGCAGGCTGAGAGAAGAACAATTAGTGTTAAGCTAAGTAAGATTGTTATTAATTTCTTCATTTATTTTCTCCTATATTCATAATAGTTGTTTTTTCTTTTAATTAAATTCTTCTTTGGAAATAACCTCATTTCATATCAAGCATATTCATTTTGTCTTGCTGTTCTTCCAAATATTCTCTTTGTAGAAAACCGAGCATACCTGCAATGGCAGAAACGGGGAACATGCGGATTTCACGATTTAACTTTGTTACACTGTCGTTATAGATCAAGTGACCTGTGCGAACCATATTCTCGTATTTATTTACCGCATCTATGGTTTTAGCATAATTTTCATTCGCTTTTAACTTTGGATACTGTTCGGATATCATTGAGATTCTACCTAGTGCTTCCGATAGGATCCCCTCTTGACGTAGAACATCGTCAGGTGTTGATTTGGCTGTAATAACACTATGTCGTGATTTAACCGTTTCGATTAATGTTTCGCTTTCATGTTTGGCGTAACCTTTTGTAAGGTCTAACAATGCCGTTAATGCGGCAAAACGCGAAGAGAGCTGTACACCGATTTGGCTCATTGCATTGTTGATGTTTTCATCAAGCAATACCAACTTTCGTTGAGTGGACATCACCCATAAAATAAGCAATACTGTGATGATAATAACAATAACTAACGCTGTACTCATAGGATATCTCCTCTCTATAACTCCTTATTAAAATCTAATCTTGCTTGAATATGTGTTAAGCATAATAAAAATAATACGGTAGTAACCGTCAATTGCTTAAAATGTATACTTTTTAACTTGAAATGTACCAAACTCATTGAGGATTTTCTTCTTTTAAGTTAAAATGTAAAAGGGTGTATTTTGGAGGATCGTATGACACTTAAAATTGCAATTTGTGATGATGATATACAAGAGCTTTCTCGTGTTTCTAATTTAATAAGCAGATATCAAGATGAACGGAAGATTGCACTTAAATATAAGACTTTTACCAATGCAATCGATCTTTTAGAAACAATTCGAACCGGTTTATATGATATCTTGTTGCTTGATGTCCTTATGCCTGTGGTAAACGGAATTCAAGCGGCACATGAAATACGTGAGTCGGACAAAGATGTTAAGATAATATTTTTGACATCGTCTTCTGAATTTGCAGTGGAAAGTTATAGTGTAAATGCATATTATTACATAATAAAGCCGGGAACAGAAATTAAATTGTTTCCCATATTGGATAAAATATATTCCGAAATGCAAAAAACCGAGGACAGCCTTTATATAAAGTCGGTTTCGGGCATTATGCGTATTATATATAGCAAACTGGAGTTTTTAGAAGTCATAAGTAAAAAGTTGTTATTTCATATGTCGGACGGCAGTGTAAAAGAGGTATCCGGCTCGCTATCCGGTTTTGAAGCTAAGCTTTTATGCCGCAAAGAATTCATTAAGGTACATCGTTCTTATATAGTGAATATGGGATGGATACAGCAATTCGGTGCAAAGGAGCTTACTACTTACGCCAAGCAAATTGTACCTGTATCAAGACTTCTTTATGGACAAGTAAGAAATGCGTATATGCATCATTTGTTTGAGGAAAAGGATGCGGAATGATAAGTGATGTTTAGTAAAGCCGGACAACCGGTTCAGTTTCTATATTAAATATAATATTTTCTGTTGAATTTACAGGCATAAAAACAGATACGGGAAGGTGATCCTTTAAGGCATTGTTGCCTTCCCGTTTTTTATAAATTATCGTTAAATTTTACCGGATTATGCTACTGTAAACATTCAATAAAAAAATTATGAATTTCATCCATTAAGCTTTTGTCTAAATCTTGCGCTAAAAATCTGTTTATCTTAAAATAAAAATCCCGGTTAACATCATATGGTATATTTCCTTGGTAAGAATCGTAGAGTTCACGGTATTCCTTGTTTATAACATCAATGTATGAGATTGCATCATTTGATCTAAAAATACTATTATGTCCGTTGCGCCCGGGTTCTGTAATTGTAATTGTGCGTACATTGGGGTTTATAAAAAATTCATATTTTGATATTATGGAACTACCCTCATAAGAAACTGATTCATCACCGGTTCCGTGAATAATCATAAAAGGTACGTCAAATCGATTAATTGCATCAACTGCATTGACAGACGCAGTCTTACCGAACAGTATTGTTTGATATAACCATAAATACGGATACTGCAAGTAGGCAAAAACACCCATCATATATTTTGCTTGCTCGATTATCATTTCCATAGCGCTGTTCGGTCCTGCAATGGAGACAATGCCCTTGATATCGTGGCCAAAATGCAAGATATTACCTGTTGCATAACCGCCCCAACTATGTCCGAACAAGAGTACAGGCAGTTTGCTGAATTCAGACTGTGTTTTAATGTATGTAAGCGCTGCGTCCAAATCAATCAAAGACTGTGGAAAACCCTTTGTAGACTTTCCTTCGCTACCGAAACTACCGGTAACATCATAAGCAAAAACAAGCCAGCCACGGTCGACAAAATATGAAATTTGGGGCAGATAACTGTCTGCACCTCCGCCGAGTCCATGAGAGATAACAACAAGACCTTTGTCATTTTCATGTCCGTAAACATAACCTTGCAGCATGTTATTACCCGACTTAAATGTAACTAACCGTCTTGGATATGAAGGCTCTAAATCCGAATATCTCAAATATGCCGTTACAGTTTCATCATATCTCTCAAACCTGGGAAATTGCCTGTCATATATTATTTTTACAAAAATCATAGATATAATTGAAAAAATAAGTATGAACCCGGTAATTCTAAAGAGTATTTTCCGTACTGATAATTTTTTCTTTTCTCTTTTCATTTTATCTCCGTTAATGCATTTATTTTTATAATAGCATACATTTTAAACTTGATTTTAACAATGTACGCCGGCCCAAGGACGTTCGATGTAGCCGCGGGTTTTATTTGTCACTTGCCTAAGTGTTTAAACATGCTACCGGCTATAAACCGGAAAAATATCACGTTTATTAGTTGTGATTATAAGAATATCATATTTTACCGTTGTGAATCAAGAAGCCGGTTTTTTTGATATAATTGTAATACATCCTGTTAATTACATGGAATAAGAGGAGAAAATTCATATGATTATTTGGTTGAACGGTGCGTTCGGTTCGGGGAAAACAACATGTGCGTTTGAATTGAACAGAAGAATTCCCAACTCTTTTGTATATGATCCGGAGAATATCGGATTTTTTATAAGAAAAAATCTACCGGTGAAATTATTCAAACCAAATTTTCAGGACTATGAACAATGGCGAAATTTCAATTATGAGATGCTGAAAAAAATTTATTGTGAATATAACGGAACTATTATTGTACCTATGACTATTATAAACACCGATTATTATAATGAAATAATACAACAACTTATTAATAATGGTGTGGTATTAAAACACTATATTTTATATGCAAATAAAGATACAATACTAAAACGATTAAACAAACGGTTTAGTATGGGTGAAACTTGGGCTAAATCTCAAATAGATTTTTGTATTCACGCTTTTGATCATAATATTACCGAAGAAAAAATAGCAACTGATAACAGAAGTATTGATAGTATTGTAAATGAAATTGCTCATAGAACCGGTTTAACATTAGTAAGTGATAAAAGAAACCGGCTAAAGAAATTAATCGACAGATCGATGATATTGATTAAACATATAAGATAATTTATTAATAAACACGATATTACGTTGTAACGGTTGATCAAGATCATCCTGTTAAACTGTTTATTGGCAAGGGTATGAGAGATGATAGAAAATATGAAGATTAATAACGGAAAAGGCACAACAAGATGTATATTACAAAATACTTTAATATCGGCATTGATTATGTTGACAGTGATCACCGGCACAATTTTACTGCTAGTATTTTATACATTATCAATGCCGGCAGTTTCTAAAAATATCACACCTTCTGAGTTCTCGGCTGTAAGAGCTATGGTTTATGAGAAGACTATTGCAAAACAACCTCATCCCACCGGTTCAGATGCTATAAATGATGTTGCCAAATTTATATATGATGAACTTGCCGCTTTGGGATTAAATCCGGAAATTCAATTCTCGTTAAGCAATAACAACAATGATTTTGCATGGTGTAAAAATATTATTGCCAGGTTAAATGGGACTGATGGTACAAACGCTGTGTTATTGGACGCTCATTACGACAGTGTATGGCAAAGCAATGGAGCGGTTGACGATGGGATAGGTGTTGCAACTATTTTGGAAACTGCACGTGCTCTGGTAGAAAGTGAACCTCTTAAAAATGACGTGATATTTCTTTTTACAAACCCCGAGGAATCTTATCTACAAGGAGCTATAGCTTTCATTTCCGAGCATCCCTTTGCAAAGGATGTTAAAGCTGTACTCAGCCTGGACGCCGGAGGACTTTCCGGGCCGGTTATTCTAATGGAGACAAGTCCGAATAACAAATGGTTGATCAAGGAGCTGGTAAGATCAGGTATAAATTTACCCGGAAACGGGGCTGTACATTCTTTCAGCGGAGCGGTATCCGATTTTAACGCTTTTTCCAAAGCAGGTTATAATACTGTAAATATTAGCCTCGCTGCAGACCGGCGAATTCACAGCCCTTTAGATAATGTTAATAATATAGATTTGAAAGCGCTGCAGAGTATGGGAACAGCAACTCTGTCATTTGTAAAACATTTCGGTAATATTAACCTTGATGAATCCAAAGCGGGCGATGTTATGTATTTTAATTTTATTTTGGGTATGATGTCATATTACTCCGTGGATTTTACAGTACCATCACTAATAATCATTGTATTGTTGTTTGCGGGAGTAATTTGGCTGGGATTGAGAAAGAGAATACTTACAATATCAGGTATAGTTTATGGTATTACCGAATTTACAGCTTCATTTATCCTATCCGTTTTGGCGGTAACAGGCATATGGAGTACCATATCAGCATTAAATCCTGTTTATACTAATACATTTTTGGGGCACGCATATCATGAACAATATTTTTGGATTGCTTTTATAGGGATAGCTCTTTGTATTACAACTGTGATACTTAATCTGTTTCTTAGAATAAAGAAAACTAATATTTTCAGTTTACATATCGGGATGCTTGGAGTTTTACTCCTAATAACAATAGCTATGTCTATTTTTAAGCCGTTAGCCGGGTACCTTTTAGTCATACCTTTCCTTGTTAATCTGCTTTCTACAGGTTTTTGCATGTTACGTTCATCTGAAGATATAACAACTTTCTCATTTATGCAATTGCCGGTACTTGCCATTACCGGCATCATAACACTTCAACTTTTTGTTCCACCGGTAGTTATCGGTTTTATTGCTTCGGACACCGGTGATGCATTTTTAATGACAGGATTTATAGTTATGCTTTGCGGATTCCTTCTGCTTCATATATATATTATTATGCGTCCTTTGAAATGGTGGGTACCGCTTACGACTTGTCTGATTGTAATCATATCTATCAGTATAGTATTAAATTTAGGATTTGATGAGAAACATCCTCAACAGAGCTCTTTGTTTTATATTATGGATTCAGATGCTAAAAAAGCGTATTGGGGAGGAGGTTATTCAGCAAACAATGCGTCTTTGGACAGATGGTCTTCGCAATTTTTTGAAAAAGATATTGAAAAGATCTCCATAGATTCAGTAATTCCGGGGATTTCAAATAAAACGAAGTTCTATATTGCAGACGCACCACCTATAAATATACTACCGATTAAGACTGAAATTATTAACGACAGCATTTATGATAGTGTTAGAACAATACACATTTGTATCGACACACAAGGAAAAGCCGATAGAGTCGACGTACTTTCCCAAAAGCATTCAGATATAATTTCTGTAGAAATAAGCGGAGTAACTTGGTATAACGACTGTAATAATCATGATGAATTCAACCGTATTTTCAGCCTTTGGGGCCCTCCTGATTATCCTTTTGAAATAGTCGTTAAATTAAACCCGGGGGTACATTGCGACCTTATTTTCTTAAAAAGGCTATGGGGATTATCACATATAGGTGAAATAACAATCGAACCTATGCCGGATGATATAATACCGGGTATATATTCCTCACCGTTATCAGGCGATACAATTATAATTAATAGAATTTGGTGTGTCAAAGGGACGCGGTAAGTGGCACAGATGGACTGTAGCGCACATGTGCTTTATCTATTAGGAAGATTGTGAGATTGAATAAGAGGATGACAATGCGGAGAGGGGAGCGTGTCAATTACCCCGTCAGGCTGTGTGAAAACGGAAATTGGAGAATTACCATCCCCGCTTTCAGATGAAAAACGAGCTAATTTAGGGAATGGAGTTCAATAAATAAATGCAAATGGTCTCTTCTGGACAAGCTTTGGATAACTGACTTATTGCTTTGCTTAAGATGTAATCTCCAACATTACTCCCATTATATTCGGGACTAACAGTAAAATTATCAATCCATATTTTCCCTGAATCCTTGGAAGCGACGATACCTGCATGTAGGAAGGTGGTTTATGAAGGTGCTTTATGTTCTATATTATAGCAATGAATTTCTGTACAGCCATCTACTCTATGTTATTGTTGTACTTGCTGCACACCTCGACATTCTTTTTCTTTAACTTGCGTATTGCAGTAAGGTTATCCACAGTGTTTCTGGAGAAATGGCGGACCGATTTTGTTTAGTTATACATATAGAAATTTTTTAAAAAGTATTGACAAAGCCCAAAAGATAATGTATTATCTATATGGGTAATGTATTACCTATTTATAGTGCATTATCAAATTTAATAGTGGCGGTGTAATTATGGATGTAGACAAAACGAATAAAATTCCTGATGAAGCGATGATTATTGGACTTTTACTGATCATTTCTAATAAGATGAATACCCTTCTTGAAAGAGAGTTCAAGGAATTTGATGTGACAACTAAACAATGGTTTTTGTCCGAAACGATCAACAGCCTTTTCGTTTCTCCCCCAACTCTAAAAGAGGTTGCCATTGTGATGGGAAGTTCTCACCAGAACGTCAAACAAGTAGCTATTAGACTTCAAGAAAAGGGATTGCTGACGTTAGAAAAAGACAAGAAAGATGCAAGAGTCACAAGATTGAGAATGACAGAGCAGAGCTATGATTTCTGGAAACGTACAGATCCGAAAGGAACAATATTTAGAGAAAGAATGCTAAAAGAGATGGATGCGAATGATATCGCAAGAACAAGACATTTACTTGAGAAAATGCTTTCGAATTTGGCTGAAATTGAAAGTGCGATTACCGATAATGATGAGAATACTTAATAATTAATAATTAAAAGGAGTGAGACACATGAAAATAGGTCGAAAAATAAAAATTGTTGCGATAATATTGGCCTGCGTATTATTAGATATTATTCTACATATTGTTACGACTTCATACAGCACTATCCCTGAGGATGTAAACTTTAGCTTAGTAGCGAGTATTCTTGGGACAGAAATCACTGCTTCTCTTTGGGCTTTATTCGCATTTTCAGGTGTTGCGTTTGTTTATTTGAACATCAGGAATGAGATACCCGGAGAAGGCGTGAAGAAAGGCTTGCGTTACGGAACAGCAATAGCACTTCTTTGGTTGTTTGCAATGCTTGAGGGAGTGTCTCTGTTTGGCAATCCGATCATTAACGAATTTGTTGTTGGTCTTAGTGATGCGATACCTGTTTTTGTCTTGAGTGTTTTATTAAGCTTGCTGCAAACTGAAAAAGTTGAGAGCAACCACTCAGTAATATTTATTCTCAAACAAAAAATTAAAGCAGTATCGATTTTTACAGGGATATTCTTAGCAGGTAGATATATCGCATATTTTTCGGGAGTAATACAATCCGGAACCCAAACCAGGCCTTTAGGAACATTTATGTGGACATTGCTGATGGGAATATCTATCGGCATAGCGTTTGTTCTTCTTGGCAGCAATAGAAGTGGGCAGTCTTTGAAACACAGAGCAGTGAAATTCGGGTTCCTAATTTTTGGTTTAAATTGGGTGGTATTCCTTGTTTTTATGCCCTTAGTATTTTCCGGTTATATCACCGATGTCTACCTGCGGACCATAATCGATACAACCCTGGTAACGATTTCTTCATATTTGACGATTATACCCAGCGGCAAGTTTATAAGAAAAACAGAATCCAAGGAAAACATAGAATTATTCAAAGAGGTATTTTAATTTGAAAACATTAAAATTCAACCGAGCGGTATTCGGAATAATTGTTTTTGCTTTTCAGTGTGCAATGGCAGGTAGTTATAGTCCCAACGAATATCATATAAATTTTCTATATATAAATATGGCAGCTATTTGTCTTGTTATTGTCGGGATTGTCTTAGGATACAGATTTTATAAAATGAAATGATGAAATATGTTAACTTCTCGGTGCAGCCGCAAAGAAAAAACGAGAATCAAAGTAATGAAGGGCCACGAAATGGAAAACAGGAGATTTAAAATAGAGGCCGCTGAATAGGCTTAAAAGCCTTGATTTTAGATAGATTTCATAACATTAATGTAGTGTAATAAGGGCATATAATAAAATGTGTCAAAGTGACGAATGTGTCAAAGGGACGGGATAAGTGACACGTACAGCCCTCTGGCGCATCCGGACTGTTTCGCAACATGTGCTTTATCCATTAGGAAGATTGTGAGATTGAATAAGAGGATGACAATGCGGAGAGGATAGCGTGTCAATAACCCCTTCCCTCTGTCACACCGTACCCATCGAAGGACAAACAGGAGCCTTGATTTTCTTTTCCTTTAATGATATTTGGTATTCCTCTCCCCCCGAAAAATGCTGATGCCATGACGGCTTTGACCGCATGACATCTTTTTTGACCTAAAATGATGGCGGA
>CAZJOD010000044.1:0-23824 GCA_964547525.1 uncultured Clostridiaceae bacterium | reverse complement strand
ACATTTCTTCCAGTTCAAGTTCGTCCCATCTGCCTTCGACATACTGAGCGGCCGTCCAGGCCCCCATTAACCATGTTATTTCCATTTTTTCTGCAAATGGATTAGTAACGGCTGTTGTAGTTTGTTGAGTAGTTGTAACCGCTGCCGTTGTTACTTCAGCCTTTGTTGTTACCGCAGGCGTGGTTGTAACCGGTTGGGTACCTGTGGTTTCATTACCTATAGGGTCTTCGGTCTGTGATGCACATCCGGCTATACTAAGGATTAAACCGACTATCACAAATAATAACGTAACTTTTCTCCACATTTTATAACTCCATCCTTTCTACCGCTCTAATAAACCTTCACCGGTGATTATTAGAATTTGGTACTTAATCGTTTAAACATTTAATCGATTAAGTATATGGTAATAAAACCAAATATAAATTTCAATAGTAAATCTGCACAATATAAAAGTAAATGTTTGTGCAGTTTGCATAGATAAGAATGTATAATCTACAATTTTATTTTATTTACATTATTGGCTTTTACAAAGATTCCACATCACTAGGCATTCGTATTCAAAAAGAATATGTTTTTATTATCACATTATTAACCGTTTATCTTATGTTAATTAAAGGACTTCACTGCAAAAAGAGTTACTACAATAGAATCAATTTAGCTTTTATCTCAAAAACATTATTTTATTGCAATAAACGAACGAATATTGACTCGGAGTTGTAAGATATATTGGTGAAAGAATTTTCAATGACACTGCGGCATCGTTACACACCGGGTTACAGTAAATGAGTTATCGCAGTAAATCATAAAAATATTTATTTATTCTTTGCCTTTGCAACAGTGTTACCCTCAACAATTTCAGTAAATATCACAATGTTGTCGTTTAAATTGTTAGAACCGTCTGATATATTTTTTAACAACTGATTAAAAGCCTTTTCTCCTATCTCAAAATGTGGATTTCTTATCACTGTAATGGCGGGTTCAATTATTCTTGATATGAAGCATCCTCCGAAAGATACTACAGAAACATCGTTTGGTATTAAAATATTATGTTGCTTTAAATAATTAATAACACCCATAGCCATTAAATCGTTTGATGCGAGAATGGCTGTAAACTTTTCATTGTTTTCAACTAACTCTTTTGTCAATTCATAACCGACATTATATTCTCTTACGTCATAAGTTTCCATAGTATAGTCTGTGATTGCTTTATGCTTGATTTTAAAGACAGCTTTGTTTTTAACAGTTCTTTGTATGCCTTCTATTCTTTTTCTCTTGCTTTCGGTCAAAGCACCGGAATAAATGTATACCAAGTCTTTATGTCCGAAATTCATGAGATAATTACTTATTTTTTCACCGGCATCCACATAGTCTACAATAATTGAGTTTACATTCAACCCTTCTATAAGGGAGCCTATTAATACTACCGGAACTTCATTAAGTAACTCAAATTGTTGTAATTCTTCTCCCGTTATATTCGGATATGCCCATATTATACCGTCCACACTTTTGTTGATCATGAGGTTTAAAACCTCAAACTTGTCTTCAGTACTTTGATCCAGCTCGTTAATTAGCATGCTGTATTTATTTTTTAATGCAACCGACTCAATACCCTTTATAAGCACAGGCATGGAGGGGTCGGCAAAAGTAGGTACAATAAGTCCGATGGTGCCGGATGTTTTCGTTCTAAGTGCTTTACCAAAATAATTAGGGGTGTATTTTAAACTGCTTGCAGCCTCTATAACCTTTTTTCTGGTGTCCGGCGAGATTTTTTGTTTGGTTTTATTGTTCAGAACATAAGATACCGTAGCAGTCGAAACCCCCGCCAACTTTGCCACATCTTGTAAAGTAACATCGCTCATAAAATATATCTCCTTTCTCAATAGAAAATATGTTAATTATAATTTATGTTTTAACACTGTAATTGAATTTATTGATACTTGTTTAAATACCGCTTAAAGAAGTGATTATTGCCTGTCAATCTTAAAGTATACCTATATAAAAATTCAATATCGATCTTATTATTTTGTATTTTTATATTGCTGTATTTATATAATCTGCACCTTATCGATATATAAAATAAAGTTATAATCTTTTTGTCCCCGCTCCTATATTAAATATATAGCGTATACTGAGACCTAATATATAGTATATGTGATTATTTTATAGTTCAATATGTATTTTGCATAATATTGTTAAGTACCTTTTGTGCATTTTACATTTTTATCCCGGTATACGCATATTTTTAAAATTATATCTGAATTACCGCTCTTCTCCGTTTCACTTAAAGCTCATATTGCATAACTTATATTAATACTTCAGGGAGCAAAGAACGCCAAACCGGTCTAATTACAGATAAATCACTCTCATATATACACACACCGTCAACTTTTCTTCTTTTTAACCTTTCTATTTCCTCAATAATTCTTTCTTTTTTTGTTTCAAACCCGTTTATCTCCACTTGCATCTCGGCTTTTTTCTGTATCATTGTTTGCAACTCCAACGGACCTGGCACATCGTCTCCTCTGTAAGTCGCCACTATTACTTCCTGAACCAAACCTTCGCCTAACCATCTATCCAAATCTACACCATCATATAGATAGCATGACGGTCTGATCCAAACGGATAATTTTATATTTGCTTTCCCTATGGCAGCCAACTCTTTTCTTAACTCTTTAACCAGTATTGTTAGGAAATCCGCTCTGTAATAAAGCCATTTTTTTGTCAAGTCATCCGGGTCCTTAGAAGGTTCTTTCAATGCAGGAGGATATACACCATACTTGCTCTTAAATCCTTCAACCAAAACCGGATGGTAGTTTAACATAGGAGGATGCCTTAAAACGCCTAAAACCAAACCGTCCACACCTCTTTCAGCCACTTCTTTCAAAATGTCTATTTTCCATTTTCGAACCTCCGGGATAGCAAAACACAGCTTGGGTATTTTCCTTCCGTCAGGTCCCACCTCATGGTATTCGGGATGTTTAGTATAAAATTCCGGTACAACATTCAACCCGTAATTATTCATTCTCCACCACCCGTATATTTCCATTCCATTATCATGTGCCTCTTTTACCGCAAGCACCAACGCGTCGTGTTTGGCTAAAAATCTTCCGTACCCTCTGCTTGAAGGTATAAATAAATCGTGAACCTTAGCCGACGGATATCTCACTGTGCCGACTTTTGTATGAAAATCACAGCATTGACCGTCTACTCGCCAGTATATTCTATCAAAACCCAATGCCGCATGTGCTCTTACATTTGAAAGGTACGGTTCGGGATCGGGTGCATTTGCACCTAACATCGATCCGATATCACAAATATCGTTTAAACCTGTAAGTTTAAAATTCTTTGTATTTTTAGTTTTATTTATTGTAACCGGTTCATTTACATCCGGAACAAATTTTATATAATTAATCATTGTAACCCCATAAGCCGAAGGATATCTTCCTACAATAATTTTTTTATCTGTCAGATCCGCTGTTTTGAAGTAAATTTCTTCAGCTTTTTGACAATTGCTTACAGGTGAATAAAACGCACATATATATGAATTTTGATTATTTATATAATCAAAATAATCATCCGAAGATAGTTTTATTGCTATTCCCGCTCCACAACCGATACCTGCATATATTTTATATCTTCCTTTAAGCTGCGGATCAAATTCTATGTTCGGTGCCATTGAAGCGCCTTTCGCAGTAATTACGGTTCCACCTGCCGTTCCCGGCATATTATTCATTACCAACCATTTATTTTCATCTAACATATCGGTTATAACACTTTTCGATGCAAACTTTTCAGGTTTATATACAAATATTCTTTCATCCTTTTCAGGGTTTAAATCAATACCTTCAAACAGATTTATAAAAAAATCCAATTCCACTGCAAATGCAGAATCAAATATCCGCAAAACTCCGTTTATAAAACCGACATTCGCCTCTTTATCGGCTTTTACCGTCAAAAGGTATGCATCGTCCACATCAGGAATTTTATCTATCTCCACTTTGATTTTACACTCTGTTTTATTTTCAGGTATATACATTGCTTGTAATGTGCTGTGTTGTGGAATCCTCAGCAATAACTCTCCCGTCCCGCCTTGAATTAAATTCATCTTAACCTTTGTTATCTCATCAAGTCCGGCAGGAATTATCTCTTTTAAAATAACTGTCGCCTGTGGATGAGCTATATAAATATCCTGATTAAACACTTGATTTTTAACCTTCTTGACAGAAAACATTTTTGTAATCTCGGTCAAATACTCCTCTTTACCGGCAAATACAGGAGCAATGAAAAAATCATTGATCTCAGGTGAAGTTATATCTCCTTTTGATGAGATATCCCACCCCGGCAATTGCGCTCCGGAATAAGACTCGAATGAGGAATGACGGAATCCCAAGTTTCCATGCATAACATGCATTTTTTTCATTAGCTGTTTGTTATATGTAAATATAAACAATTCAGGTTTCCCGCATTTACTGTAAAAAACCCTCCAAGGAGGTATCTCAAAGTTCATACCTAGATCGGTACCGTCCGAATATAAATCCTCATCTCTATCAATCGGGTCAATGATGTAAGGTCCTGTCTTCACAACCGGAAACATAAGTGAAGCCGGTCCTTTCCCCTCTTCTTTACACGGGTATAATTCATATCTACATCTCAAAAACGGGACATCCCTGTATACCATGTATCTTTTTTTGAGTTTAAAATGTTTACTGATAGAACTGACATGAACTTCAATAAAATTTTTATTTTCAACTGCTTCTATACTTTCGGGTGTCATTAATTCATCAGTTTCGTCCTCTGAGAAATCCCATACTTGCTTTATTTCTCCGTATTCTTCATATTTATAACCTGCTCTCATATTTTGTATAATCTCGGTTTCCAAGTCATCACAAGAAAACATTTTACCCGGTGTGTTATTTTTATCAATACATATCTCTAATTTAAACGCATCATTTCCAAGCAACCACTTTTGTTCCTCTTTTATTAAGTACATACTGAATCCCCTTATATATATTTTATTTACCTTTATACCCTATTTTATCCCATATTTTCCTTGTATTCTTTACAGCATTTTCATTGGGTTTCCTGAAACCAAGTATACTCGGTGCAGGTTGGCCGGGCTTACTATCTTTAGGAAACGGAGACCAATCGTCATTCTCAAACTTTTTACGTTCACTTTCATTTTTAAAATCCGGCACATTAAAAGGTGTTCCGTCTGAAAGAGCACTCTTCCATGCCAATATTCCCACAGATGACATTGCAACTCCTTTATATACGTCTAAAAAAGGCTGTTGTCCTGATCTTATAGCATTACAAAAGTGGTAGTTAGTCCAAAAATCTCCGCCGCCGTGTCCCGCTTTCTTAGCCTCCTCGGCATATTCGGGAAAATCAGGTGTGTAGACCTTTTCAGCCGTTTCACCGGGTGAAAGATCCCATTCCTCATGCCATATCCTTACCATCCCGGGTCCGAAATAACCGGGCCCTCTTGTAATTTCCATTGCTCCTCTGTCTCCATGGACTCTGTACCAATTGCTATGACCGGGCAAAAGCAATCCGAATATTCGGAAAACCGCTCCGTTATCCATACGGCATAGTATGACCATACCGGGGTCGGCTATACGCATGGTCATATCATCAACTTTTGGGCAGGCAATTGAAAGACCGTTGACTTTTACAGGCATGGTATCGGTTATATAAACCAAGGGAGCTAATGCATGAGTACAATAATATGTAGGCGGCATCCATGACCTCCAATGGTTCTCCCCAGCAGAAATACGCATACGATCATCACCTGACATGGGGTGATTATATTCGCCTTCCGCATATGTAACTTCGCCTATCTCTCCTAAGCGATATATTCTGCGCATTTCTTGATTAAATGCCGTATAAGGATAATTTTCAGCCAGCATATATATTTTTCCGGATTTCTCCACCGCACGACATAATTCCACACCTTCCGCAAGGGTGGAGTTACACGAAGTTTCACTCATAACATGTTTGCCTGCCTGTAAAGCTTTAATAGCAAAAGGCGCATGCTCATTAAAATAGTTTGCAAGTATAACGGCATCCATATCATGGCTAAGAAATTTATCATAATCGGTATATGTCGCCACGTTTAATTCCACTCCGGCCTTTTTCAGCTTCTCTTCCCATGTATCGCAGATAGCTACAAGCTCCATACCCGTATGAGAGGCTCCTTTTGCCAGCGACATACCTCTTCCTACACCAATCACACCAACTTTTATGGTATCTTTCATCACTTGTTACCTCCGTCCGGTTATAAATTCAAAGTGTATTTATATCTAAACATATTAGTAATTTTCATCAATATAACTTTAGATCAGACACATTTTACGCTTCTTAATGGATTTTTCTTTGTAAAATCCGCTTTTACCATATCATTTATTTTAAGCCAGCTGACATATCGGCTTCCTCCGTCTCCTGCGGTGGCAAAATCACACAAACATACCGGTCTACCGTCTATACCTTCATATTCGAATAACATCCATGGTTTTAACAGGTTATCATAATTATTGTATTTTTCATTCCACATTTGCTCTGTACATAACTTTTCATTTTTACTCATTATCGTAGGATCGAGTAAAGGTATGTCGTTTATATTATAATCGTTAATTTTTCTGTCGTAAGTTAATAATATCGGTCCTCTGTAAACGGCACTTTTTCCTTCATATCCGTCTTCTCCCGACCAAAAATGCAATGTCATATCCATTTCAAGTGTTATGGTATCTCCATACTCCCACTTTCTAATTAATGTAAGATATTCGCCTTTATTAACACCGGCTATATCGTGACCGTTAATTTTGACTTTAGTTTTTTCCGACCAGTAAGGTATCCGCAGTTTTATGGTAAACTCCTCTTCTTGCTTTGGATAAATACCAATTTTCACTTTTCCTGTTATAGGGTATTGAGTTTCTTGTTCTATTCTTATTTGATTACCGGTCTTTAATTTATAATTTACAGTACACAAACCGTAAAAATTTAATATAATATTATTACCTTCAGACATAACCGCCCAATCGCGTAGTAAACTTATTGCTCTAGGTCCATTTACAGAACAGCAGTTAAGTTCGGGAGATCCTTCTCTAGCCTGAAAAACGATGGAGTGTGCCGAAGCTTTCTTCACACCGTCTCTCGGAGTATCATAGGTACACCATCTGCCTGAAGGCGATAAAGCACCTAAACCGGCATTAAAAAAACTCAGTTCCAACTCGTCGGCTACTATGGAATTTCCCGTAAGCTTTAACATGTCACAAGATAATGCCATCCATTCTATTGTACAGCATGTTTCTATGGCTCCTTCTTTAAATTGGCTGCCAACAGCTCTTTCATCAGTTGAAAAACCACCGGTGTTATGTCTGTCAGTTTTAACAATACTCCACCATATATGCTCGAAGGCTTGCTTGTATTTTTTATCACCGGTTATATAGTATAGTTGGGCAATACCTTGAACGGTATGAAGCCCTTCCCACCTAGGCTCCGGCATTTGATAAAATTCCATTCCGGCCAAAGCGCAACGTATATAATCACCGGCAGGATATATACCGGCCGGAGGCACTTCTAAATCCTTTTCAATTTCCTTTGCCAAATCAAGATATTTTTGTATTCCCGTTATTTTATATAAAATACATAACGAATGAATAGGAGCGAGGTTTACCTTTGCAACACCTATGTCAACCATCCTTATTTTTTTATTTAAGAATTTGTCGCATAAAAGATCTCCTATCTTGCATGCACAAACAAGAGATTCTTGATGACCGGTTTCTTCATACCACATAGCCGTGCACAGCATCAATAGATAGTGCCCCCATGTGTCCCATGTTTCAATGTTATTTTGATCAAAGCCGGTTAATTGATATCTGAAAGACCATGGTCCTAAATACCCGTTTTCTTTTTGCATATCAATAAGTTTTTCAACGAACCAATCGGTATGCTTTTTCAATTTTTCATCACCGGTCAATGAATAAAGTTCTATGCAATTCAACAAATATTTTCCGGCAAATTCTCCCGACCATCTTTCCAGGCTTCTTTGCGGAAGATAATGTTGATCATTGAACATTTCCAGCATTGCCGGGTTGGAAAACGGAGCAGGCATTATCCATTGCTCATAAATATTTTTCATTAGATATAAAATATATCCTTTAAAATTATATGTTGCATGTTCCGTTGTAAATTTTTCACGTTCTTTTATGTACATAAGCAACAACCTTCTTTCCGATGCAATAAAAGTTAAATAGTGATTTCACTGCAATAACTCACTTACTGTGAACCGGAGCGTACTCTTTACCGGTAAACATTTTTCTCCCCATGTTATAAATCGTAAACCATAATATGTTTGTATGTTACAACACACCAATCGTTTAATCGTTTAAGTTAATACTATACAAACATATTTTGTTGTGCAATATGCATATTGCATAATTTTCTTACTTATATTTTGTGCATATTCTACAAGGGACACATCTCATCCAATTTACTTTTGGAGGCATACAAAATGCTAATCTTTGTATCATATAAAATAGAAATCAAAATCTCTCTATTAACCGGACCTAAGTATAGCCCCGATAATATGTAATCAAATAAGACCCGGTATGATTTTTTTACAACTCTATACCTGATTGTTGTACACAGAATAAAAATTGTATATAATACAAAGAAATCATGTTAGAATTTTTCAATTTGTATCCGGCACATGGTATAAAACTTTATAGGAGATCAATTATGATTCAAAAAAAAGTATTTACACAACCTGGTATTAACTTACTTAATGATAATAAAGAAACAGCAGATAATATTTTCTTGTTTCCCAAAAGTAAAAAAACGTTTGTTGTTGAGCTCAAATCTCCCGGTAAATCGTATGTGTTAAGCTGCGACATTTCTCCCACCGGCAGTGATATCGAATGTTCTATTAAATGGCGGGTAAACAATGAGATAATTCGTACCGACTTTAAAATAATTAACGCCTCCGATAACAAAATTTTTTGGCTTATATACGCACCGGCCGCATCTGATAACGCTATTATAGACTTAACGGTTATTGGAAATAGTAATATTAAACTGATAAACTTGAAATTTTCACATGAATTGGTGAGTGGATTCGGTGAGGTTATGGAAGTTACCGACATAGAAGATATTAATGAACCTATGGAACCGGATGAATTTTGGAGCTTGTTCCCTGTTTTAGACTTACCTCATAGAGATAGAAAAATTCACTTGAATCCGCTATTAAGACAATATTTCGATGTAGGTTTCATATATGAACTGGACTTTGGATTCGATGTGACCGAAAAAACCGATAAATTCATGAATTTACCTATAAGATTCGGTATGTTAGGCCAAAATATAAGCGAACCCGAGCCCTATATTATTGCCGGTGACATAAAACATAATCCCATTATGAGATCACACTTTCACTATAGTAAACGTTATTACCCAAGAAGGCAAAATGATTATTTGGGTCTGTACTTTTTACCTTCGTATGTTTTATCACAAAACCAAAAATATTTAACAAGAGCCGAGGAACTGTTCGATTTCTTTAAATATTCCAGATGGGAAAAAGACGGCACAAATAGTTTTGTCAAAGATTGTTATCCAAAAGATTACACTCTTCATCCGGAATGGTTTGCGGGATTCGATTACCTGTTCGATTGGCAATGGCTTGACGGATACGGGTACTTTTGGAAATATCACGAACCTGACCATCACGTAAATTCCGCAATTGCTTCTTGTTTTGTAACAGCGTTTCAGCTTACAGGTAAAGAAGAATATTTCAAGTATGCATTCGATTTTGTATATAACCAATTTCCAAGATACGGTTTCCACAAAGGTATATATAAAGGGCATGTATACTACTATACAGAATACAACCCTACCGGGTTAAGTTTGGGTAATCCTATAAATGATTCTACCGATAATGTCGTATCTTTGGCCGCTTCGGCATGCGCGACCATAGGCTATTATGTAAAAGACCCGGTGTTAAAGGGACGATTGTTTGAGTTGACTCGCGGTTTCTTATGGTACTTGGTACGTGAATACGATTATGATAAGTGGTTCTATTACGACGGGGCGGAAAATCCTCTTAACCCTAGAAGATATGTATCTCACGACATGGCTGCAATGCGGTTTGCTTTTTCAGCTTTATCTTATTTGTATAAGGCCGGTGCGGATATTGAGGAACTATTATGTAAATTTAATGAAATCGATAATAATATAACTAAAAACTCTGAAGTGTTTAAAAAGATAGGACATTTCAGGTTGTATAAAATATATGAAGGAACATTAAAAAAAGGAAACCCGGTTCGCATTATAAATTTTATCAAAATTAAAACAAACGACACCCATAAAGCATACTTTTCTGATGATATACCTGAAGGGTTTATAGCATCGGGCAATTTTTATATACGAATTTCAAAATTAGACCCGCCTGACAATAATAAAAAAGATTTTACAATAAGAGAAGATATCGTTTACACTATAAGCAAAGAACAATTGGCGACAGGTGTCTTAATTCCTTTTGAATTGTTAAGGGGAGACGAATTACGTATAAGCTATGAATTAACATGCAATAAAGATTTTATAGATGTTGAAAAAAACACCGATAGTAAAATTTCAGCAGTTATAAATAACGGTACAAATAATTATTCGGTTGAAGCCACTACAAGTAATTCTGTAATCGGTGATATTACTTACAGTATGCCATTTAACATAAAATCTATAATAAACGGTGCTAATTTCGTATCCTTTGCAGCAATGTTAAATTATCCGTTATCAGATGAAATAAATGTATCTCTTATTGATAAACCGGCTCCTGAAGCTGTACCATACAACGGGTGAAGCTTTCAAAATATTACTTTTAATAATGAGCAAAATATATGATAAAAATAGGAACAGAATCGAAAAAATTGATCTGTCCCTTTTTTTATCTTCATTCCCATTGATAAAAAATGCTTCAACTGTTTACAATGATTTTTTTATTTGGTATAATTTTAATAAAATTAATTTACAATTTTTTAGTCTCATTTAAGTAAATTTAATAATATAAAAGGAGTCCTCTCATGCAATATGTAACCGACGAAAGCTCTCTTTTATTACTCGGACTTTCAGTTCGATCTAACAATGCATTATTAAGTATCGGTATAGATAACGTGGGGAAACTATTGAGAACACCTGTAGAACAATACCTATACATAAAAAACATAGGGAAAAAAAGCGCCGATGAGATAATATCAGTAATCTCGGATATAAGAAGCGGTCAAAACGATTTACTGTATGCAGGTACATTCTACAATGATAACACCCCTATTCAAACAAATAATATAAAAGTGTTTTGCGATAAACAAGGTGTTTTGCGTAAAGACATACCTATCGAATATCTAGGATTGTCCGTACGCGCATATCACTGTTTACTAAACCACGGTAAAAGCTTTGCATCCGAAATTATTAGTATGACAAAAGAGGACTTACTATTAATGAAAAACTCCGGGGTAAAAACGGCTAGTGAAATTATGAATAAGATAAAAACTTTATCATTTGAAACTGTACATGAAAGTAAAGAAATATTTCAACATGATAAGCGCATTGTAGAATATATATTTAACGATTTTTTAGCCGGGGTTAAAGAATACATGGAAATAGATGAGAAAATATTACATACCGTATTAGAAGAACCTATAACAGAATTTATTGTTAAATATAAAATAAAAACCGAAAAAGCTGTAAAACAATATGTAAAAAATTATGAATTTATTCGTCTGCTGTATTCACAGGAGTATCTTAGAAATACCGTAAAAGCATATATATTGAATACAATGACCGAATACAAATACGGGCTTACACAGGAAGAGTTAGTTAAACGGTTATCGTACACACTAAAAGATACAGGGATATTTGACGAACTGTTAGACGAGTTGATTCAAGCCGAAGCCTTGCTTGTAATCGGGGATGTAATAAGAAAACGTTACCCTAACATATCGGATTACATTAAAAGTTTTAGAAATAAAAAAAATCAAGCAATTCTCATAGAACGTTTTGAAGGGAAAACATATAACGAAATCGCAGCAAAGAATTCTGTAACTCGACAATGCGTACAACAAAAGATAATTAAGCTGCTAAATAAAAGACCCCGACTAGCTGAAGACATATACATTGATGTCTTCGAAAAATATTATTTCTCTATAAAAGATTTCACCACAATGTTCAATGAAACAGAAGTTACATATAATTATCTAAACAGTATTTGTAACAAAGGTCGATTATCATCATGCAATTTATCTGAAGATATGGATTTTCCGATAGATTTTAGAAAATCGGTTGCAAATATAAAAACAGATATTGAAAAGAAGGCTTGTGTTAAAAAGAAAAAAATTTTAATAGAAGGGAAATTAATTGATAAAAAATCTTCCGATATCTTACTTTACATAACTAAAGACTATTTTAAAGGTGAAGAAACATCTTTAAAAGAAGTTGTTTTAAAATATAACGAGCTTATAGAGAAAAATATTCCGGTACTTGAAAAACAGAAAGAGAGACGATGCCAAATGGGGTATGCCTCATTGGAAAACAAATTGGCAAGTTCAAATTTTATATTATGGAAGGCAAATAAGAAATTAAGATATTATGATATATCCGGGTATGATTTTAAAGAACTGCTAAATTCGCTAAATCTTGACCAATATAATAATGTCGAATACTCCACATTAAAATTCTTCAGAGAAAATACCCGCTTAATGAATAAATATGATATACATGATGAATATGAATTGCATAATCTTTTAAAAAAAATATATAAAAACGATAATAATTACAATGTAAGATTCTGCCGAATGCCTATAATAGAATTCGGTAATGCGGATCGGGACATCCAGGTTTGGGAATTAATGAAAAAACATTCACCGATATCTCATGAAAAATTAGCATATATTTACGAGTCAGTATATGGCGTTAAAGCAGCTACCGTAAAAACCAATTATTTATGTAGCTTTAGTCAATACCTACACTACGGTGTATACATAATAAATGATATCTATCTTCCGTACGATCATACCGGTAAATTAAAAGAGTTGTTAAAAGGTGATTTCTACACAATTTCAGAAATAAAGGAAATATACAAAAATTCATTACCCGATGCCCAACCTGATAAAATAAATCGATTTACAGTAATATCTTTAGGCTTCAAAATGTATTCTTTCTATTGCATTAAAGATAAGTATGAGACAGCTTCTCAATTTTTTTGTAAAATGCTATCCGAAGTGGACTATTTCGATTTTGCAAATTGGCCTAAAAAAATGCATTACTTGCACATATTCACTATTGAACTTACCAGGCTCAAAAATCAATTGGATATGATTGAATTATCACCTTCAAAGTATATGAACATACGAAAATTTAATGAAATAGGAATTACCAAAACTCATCTGAAAGATTATTGTAATAAAGTACATTCTTTTTGTGAACAAGATGATTTTTTCACAATTCGTATACTACGTAGGAACGGTTTTTCTCATCAATTGGATCAACTGGGATATGACGAGTGGTTTTACAGCTCCATATTAAGTCATGATACGAGCAAATTTTCATTTATCCGTATAGGCAAAGTAAGGTTATTTTTAAAAGGCGTAAAAAATCCGGAACTGATCGACTTTATTAGTTTTCTTTCGGATAAACATAATACTTTAGATCCCGATATACTGCTTGAGGTCATGGATCAAGAGTATGGTATAAATATACAAAAACAACGTTTTGTCAGGATTATGAAGATGAGCAGAATAAATAGCGACACCTAGATAAAAATTTGTAATGTGGTATTAAAGTAAAAAAAGAATTTTTATATTAAAAGAATTCTTTTAATTCTTAAATAGGATTCATTTTATATAAATGAATCCTATTTCATCATATATTAATTTTTATCTAATTGAACATAATCTTGTCTTTTATTATCATAAATCAAATCCAACCACAGGTCATAAATTATAATGTTCTGACCGGTTATACAAAACATATTTTCTCCCGTTCCGATAATATCGATGGATAATTCTCCTTGTAACATATATTCTATGGTTTCGGATTTATTACCGTCGCTTTTAAATTCCGAGCACGAAAATTCTACAGGATATCCGTTTATTGTTAAAATCATATCAGACGGCTCTTCAGATACCATTACTGTAAATAATACTTTTGGCACCACATTTTTGAAATCGTCGGATATAACAATAGGAATATATGATTTCTCATTTACTGATGCGTATATGGGATCATATTTGTTTAGAACAGGAATCTTAATATATTCCATATGCGGCAAGGCTCCTCCCGCTACACGCCCCGAACCCCTAAAAGAGGTAAAATACCTTTTTGTCATGGTGTTAACAGCTGTTTTTCCTTTCATTGTCGCCTCAAGTGCCAGACGAAAGTCTCCGGAATCTTTATCAAACCAATCGTTAGGTACCACATCATGATACGGATCACGAAGCCCCGAATTATTAAACATCAAAACACCGTCACACCCGGCACTCCATACATTCATTATTCTTCCCAAGTAAGCCGGTAAACAATTCCTTTTATAACGAGGAAATTCTGATCGTACTCTTGATTCATCCAAAGACGGGTATACCGGAATGCCGTATTTATGAGCCGTTTCAACACTATATTCCCACCTGTTAAATTGAAGATAACTCGACACGAATAAAATATCGATATATCCTCTTTCAAACCATTCTATAAGATCCAGACCTATATCGTATGAATATTCTACCGAATCAGGTACACGGATTGATATAAGATAATACTTCTTATCTCTTATCCTTCTATCATTTATAGCTTCATATACATTTTTTATGAATGATGTCATGCACTCTCTTTCATGATCTGTGGATTTCAATCCTGCTCCGGTGGACCTGAAAAATACCGGATGCCTAAAAAAATCCAACATCACTCCATCCGGATTGTAACTGTCAATAACCTCCGATATATACTTAACACCGAAAGCTCTTACCTTTTCACTTGCGTAATCAACAGCGGTAGGGGCTCCGTGTTTTATATTTTTTCCTAACAAAATATCCGGATTTTCAATTTTAAATCGATTATCTTCAAAATGTATTCCTTCATATCCGGCATCATGGGTATCATTCATTCGCATACCCCAGAAGAATTCTTTCCCCCGAGCCTTTACATAATCGGCTGTAATCCGCAAACAATCGGTACCCATCTTCGCATAATCTCCGGTTTTATTATCTTTGGCAATTCCCCTTTTTGTGGTCAGCATGCTGCCTACGGTACTGTTATGTAACCCTATACCAAAACCCCACCCGGTGGTATAAACATATGTATCCAATCCGGCGTCTAATGCGGGCTTTGTACGTGACGCCAATAAATTTTCAGCCGACACGTTTTCACTGTAATAGAAAACATCACCACCGTCATTATCAAAAATTACTTCTCTTTTTTTTGCCATACACCTGCTTTTAAGATCCGTCAACTCTTGTTGTATAGTCATCGTTGGAGCCTCCTTTCACCCCGTCTATCGTCAATTCCTCGTTAATAAAGTACAAGGACTAGGGGGTATAAAAAACTAAAATATTACTACCTTACATCAATATATGATCTCATTATATCAATATTGGTAAATATTTGCCATAAAATGAATAAAATTTTATCTGACTGCAAAAAGAGATATTGTAGTCGAAATAAATTTAAATTTTTTATATATTAAACGACTTCTTATAACAAAACAATTACCCTCTAAATACAAAAAAGGACATGGTATAAACCATGACCTAATAATATAAATCTATTAAAATACTATTTAACTTCAGTTTTCCATAATCCGTGTAAATTGCAGTACGCATAAACTTCTGCATTTTCTCTGTTACAGAAAACCGCTTTGGGTTCATCCGACGGATTTAAAGATATTCTTTCGGTTCCGTTTTCATTGGTTACTGCTATCCATTCTATAAGGTGTTCTTTTGTCATTGGATGAGGCGCAGATCCTACTTCTACATAGATTTTATTATCTTTTCTAACAGCTACAGGGACATGCTTTTCACGTGAGGCGTCGGTTGTATTCGCTACTAACTCTGTCATCGGTTGCCCGCAACATACCAGTTCTCCTCCCCCGTCTTTAATCAGTCCTACCAGATTTCCACATATTTCACAATGATAAAACGATACTTTTGATTTCATATGTAAACCTCCTAAAATACTTTTATTATATGATAACATAATTTTTCCATAAACAAAAGTGACATTGTCACAAATGCATAAAACAACAAAATTGATATATGATTATTCCTTAATTTTGTTAATTTTTTACTCTAAATACTATAATATAAGTACGAACTTATTGTATTTAATAAAACAATGTGATATTGTTTTATTAACCTTATGAAAAAAATAACAATTAGTACTGGAAAAGAAACTTACTTTTTGATATAAACTCTAAAGTTACTTAAAATTAAGGTTAAAAAGCTTTTTATAAATAGGAGGTTAAAAATGTTTTGTCAAAAATGCGGAAGTCAATTGAAGGATGACGCTAAATTTTGCAACTCTTGTGGAACTAAAACAGACAGTGACAGCTCTCAAAAAAAAGAATATGCCTCACGTGAGCCGTTCCAGCCTTACAACAGTATAGACCCTAATCAACCGGTATACCAAAAAACCACGTTTAAAGGAAAACAAGCTTCTGTCGGTACCGCCGGGGAAATAAAATTTAAAAAGGGAAAAGGCGGATGCCTGAAAAAAATATTGCTTTTAGCGGTATTATTAGTAGTGGCGGTAGTATTGTTTTCGGTGTTGTCAGGCGGCGGTATAACAAACGTTAAAACTGCAATGAATATGGATGCGATAACTCTTAAACCTATTAATGTATCTACAGTTTTTGAACCGGGCACACCGGAAATCTTTGTGACTTTCTCAATAACCGGCTTACCTGTGGGAACACAAATAGAATGTGAGTGGATATACCTGACACTGGATATGTCTATATCAACTTACAATGTAACAACAACCGAAGAAAATCAAAACGCATATTTTTCAATGACAAAGCCTACCAACGGATGGCCTGTGGGAGAATATGAGGTAAAAATTTTTGCTAACGGTGAGTATGTGCGGTCTACTAAGTTCAGTGTAAAATAATCTAAAGGAGGCAAAAAATGATAAAGAAAATTTTTATTGTATGTATTTTATCAGTATTAGTTTTCTCATTTTCAGGTTGCGGTGAAAAATCTGAAAAGAGTACCAAGAACAAAACCTATAGTATTGAAGGCGTTGCGGGAGTATATGTATATGAAAAGTATGAAGGTGATTTACCCTATAACATCACTTACCAAACATATACTCTAAACGCAGATGGAACATTTAATGAAAAATTCGAATGGGTTTCTCAATCATATACTCAGAAAACAACATCAGATGTTGACGGAACATGGAGAATTGAAGGAAGTAAAGTAATAATTACATATGATTCGAAATCAGAAGCCGAATTTGACTTAGACGGTGAAAGATTGATTCAAACTGTCCCTTTAGGATTTAACACCGGTAATACCGCAAAGGTATATCATAAAAAAGAATAGAATCGTCTTTTTATATACCCGGAATCAGAGGTTATGTCAACGACCTCTGATTTTTTATTGCAAATAAAAATGAAAAGTATAAAAAGTTTATTTTATAAAACAAATTCGGTACATAGTTTGCTAATTAAAATACATAAATCATTATATTTTACAATACAAAATTCATAAATCATATTACAATTAAAGTATAGTATTTCTATATGTTTAATAATATATGAAGGAGAATTTTATGAAGCCGATAGAAAGAGTTTCATTAACACTACAACATAAGGAACCTGACCGTGTTCCGGTTTATCCGTTGGTTAACAGTATTGCACGCAAAGCAATAGGTGCCTCATATGCGGATTTGGCTAAAAACGCAGAAATATGTGCACAAGCATATATTAAAACTACAGAAAAATTGGGTCTTGACGTAATATGTACGTTAACCGATCTGTCGGTTGAAGCGGCCGATTTCGGGCAGAAAATCGTTTACTCTGAAAACGAAGCCGCACATCCGGACGGTGCGTTCAGACTTGTAAAGGATGTTGAGGACTATTTAAAGATACAACCTGTAAATCCTAGAATTACACCTAGAATGAGCGAACATATAAAATTATGTAATCTATTAGTCCAATCTAAAGGGAAGGATGTTCCTATTGTCGCTTTTATATTCGCTCCCCTGGGAATATTGAGCATGCTAAGGGGACCTGAAAGATTTTTTATGGACGTTATAGATTGTCCGGATTATATAAAATCCGCATCTGAAGTTATTACCGAGACCTTGATCGAATATTGTTCGGCATTGATAGAAACCGGAGTACACGCCATTATGCTCGATACACTGTATGCCTCTCAATCAATAATGAGCAAACAAATGTGGAACGAACTCGAAGCTCCTTATGTTAAAAGAATTTCGGACCATATACATAAATCAGGCTGCATGGTCATGTTGCATAATTGTGGAAAAGGAGTATACTTTGACGCTCAAATAGAAGCTATGAGACCTCAAGCCATCTCTTTTCTACATATACCTGATGGTTGTAAAACATATGCCGATGCAAAAGCCAAATACGGAGACATTACCACCTTGATTGGATATGTATCTCCAGGATGGCTGATGACCGCAAAACCCGGTGAAGTTGAAGAAGAGTGTAAAAAAGAAATAGACACAATGAAAAAAGGCGGAGGCTTTATCCTTTCCACCGGGTGTGAGTATCCTGCAAGTTTATCCTTTGAAAATGCAGAAATCATGTGCCGTGTAGCTAAAGAATATGGAAAATATTAATTAAGCGATACTAAAAGCCGGCCATAATTTCATTAAAACATACCCCAATAAAGCTAATATGGGAATTATTACTATAGTTAAACCGATTCCCCTTTTAAACATGTATTTCGGAGGAAGCCCATAACCTATGGGAATCGCTCGTATTGATGTAGGCATGGAGTATGCGATATTTACTCCTATGGATGCTATGTAAACATAAGGTATGGCATTAAGGCCTAATCCTTGAACAATACTTATTACAAGGGGAATCGATATTGCAGCCGATGCGGTATTGCTTGAAAGATCCGCCAATATCATTGTAACGGCTAATATGGTTAATATTGTCATGTACCCTCCGGTTAAGCCTAAGGATGATACATACTTCCCGATTTCTCCGGCCGCACCGCTGTTATTTATCAGTGCTCCGGCCGCCAAACCGCCTGCAAATATAAATATCAGCTCCCATATTATTTTCTTTTGTGTTACTTTCCACGTCATTAATCTGTTTCCTGTTTCTTCTGTTAAAATAAACGTTGTAATTCCCGCAATTATGAATATATAAGCGGGTTTTAAGCCCGGTAACAATTCAGCATACAGCTGCCTTGTAAATGATAAACCCGACGCTATTAAGAACAAATATAAACAGATATATTCATTTTTCTTCATTGGTGGAAACTTCTCATATAGATCGTGAAAAAACTGTTTGGTACCTTTAATATTTGTATTTTTAGGACTAAGGATTAATAATGCAGTAATAGTCACACCTATAAGAAAAACAGTTACCGGTGCAAATTTTATTATCCAGTCAATATATAAGTATTCTTTTCCCGTCAATTGTTGCAAATAATCAATGGTCACAAGGTTCATAGAACCTCCGAGAGGTGTGGCTATCCCACCAATGCCGGCTCCCCATGCGATTGCCATAAGTATAATACAACCAATTTTACTTTTTTCTATATCACCTTCACCGACATATTTCAACATTGAAACCGCCACGGGAGTTATTGTAGCAACTACAATTGCATTTGGCAGCATCATGGATAATACGGTCGATAATAAAAACCAAAATGCAATTTGAGATTTTAAAGTTGGTCCTATCATTTTTAAAAATCGAGCGGATATTCTCTTGTCAAGTCCCGTAATCTCCCAGGATACAGTCAAAATTGACGCTCCTAATAAAAGCATAACGATCTCCGAAGAATAGTTCTGTATTATCAGATTCATAGGAACCATAGGAACCAATGCGTTCATAATTATTGGAACAAATGCGGTAACGGCATAATCAACAGGTGCTGTCAGCCACCAATAAACCATCCAAGCTACCGTACCCACCGCAGCTCTTATTTCAATGCTGGAAAATATGTTGTTTGATATAAAAATCACAGACATTACCGGAAACAAAGGCCCAATAATTAAATTTATAATTCTTTTTACATCTTTCGTTTTTTTCATTTTATTTCTCCGCTATGTATATAAAACTTTTATCTTTCAATTACAGTACAGTTTATAAGTTTTTGCATTTAAATCAGATATATATTTCACAAAAACCTACTGTATAAGTATTATTGCCGCATTTTTTACTCTCATTTTACCGGTGCTTAATTCTAAAGTAAATATTCTATTGCCGGAAAAATAAAAAAATCCGACAACAGTTCTGTGTGCCGGATTAGATTCTGATAGTTATTATTCGATTACATATATGCCTCTGAAACCTTCATGGACAGAATCAATCGAAATCATGGAATTATCACTGTTCCATCGCGGGTGCAGATCGCAGCGAAAATCTCCTGTAATCTCAGGTATTGAGTAAAAGGAGTTCAATGTCAATAATTTATCTTCCTTTACATTGTAAAAAAACAGTTTCCGATAATTTTTTTGTGGATACGAATCGTAAAGTATTATATTTTTATCGTTAGAGTAGCTGCAATGCCCGTCAAAATCAAAATATTTTATATTCACGGGGATATGTTCGTCGGTTTTATCATTTATTATGTATAAATTATTACCATATGGACCTCCGGAGAAAAACAAGATATGTATATCATCCTTCCAGTAATAATGAGATGCCAATGTGTTGTCTTTATTTATTAGAGACAGATTTTTTCCACTTGTATCGCATGTCATAACAAAAGTCTTCCATGTGCTTTTAGGGCCGGTCCTAAAATTCCTGACCAAAGCGACTATTCTTGTTCCCGTGGGATTTAAAGTAATATGATTTATTAATAACTTTTCATTTTCTACAAAAAACTTAGAATTTTCCTTTAAAAATTTTGCTATATCTTTCATAGACAATATAAGCTTAAAATTTCCCGATATCATATCCATAAGATATATACCGTCATTTTCAGGAATAGGATCATTAAAAAATTCATCTTTCAAATAGGCATAACCATATCCCGGTCTGAAGTCATATAACCTTGAAAAGTTTATCGACACCGCAATCTCTCCCGTCTTAGACACATTGGCTACCGGTAAAGGCAAAATCCTTTTATCTTTAGTTTTTATATTGCGAACCACTGAACAGTATTTACCATCGTTTACACAGTTATATATGATTTCCTCCTCGGGATTTTGAGGATTCCATTGAAGCATTGAGCCTTGTTGAAAATTCCAAGCGTAAGTTTCATCGATTTTTATGTATTCATATGTCTTAAGGTCAATGATACCTATATCACAAGAATCTTTTTCATTGTGCAGTCTATCAATAAAACCCGGGTTATGGCATAGATGATATCTGCTTGATTTATTAAAAGCAGGCAAATCATAATAACCGAAAAAAAAGTTTGATCCGTACGATGATATCCTTCTAACACTGTAATTCTCTTTAAAATCCATATGACACCTCCCAAAACATTCATTGATGTATAAAAGATTAAATAACTACATAGCAATCAGCTAAGAATTTTTTCCACAGCATTTCTTATATTTTTTACCGCTTCCACATGGACAAGGATCATTACGACCGGTTTTAAAACCTTTAACTATCGGTTCATTTATTATGGGTTTATATTCATAGTCATCATCATCTTCGTCATAATTATCTTCTTCAAAATCATAATTACTGAAAAGATTATCTATCGGATTATCAACAGAAAACATATTAAAATCAAAGATAGTATTAAGTTCAATTATTGCATCATCAATTAGATAATATTGACCGTAACCCTTGAATTTATTAAGAGCGTCTTCCTTTTTTAATGATAATGTATCCTCTAAAAACTCAATATCAATAAAACGGTCATTAACAAGATTTCTTTCATATACCTTACGTATATCTTCCATGATTTCAACAGGATAAAGATCATTACTGTAAGACACAATATTTGTTATAATTTCTTTATTATTTTGATATACTTCATTATTTAATAAAGTTTTAAAAAACTCTAAAACCTCTTCTCGTGTAATAAATTCATTAAGGGCAAGATTCGTTAAAGCTTCCAATGCTAAAATTTTAATCTCATCTTCAATATCGTTTTGTTTAATAATACTTTTTAATAAATCGGGCTTATTGACACTAAGTGAAGCAAGAATAACAGATTGCTCTTCAAAGAAATATTCATCGCTTATATCTTCATGATTTTGTAATATTTTTATTAGTTGTATATATAATGAAAATGCTTCTTCAACTTGAAACTGAGCGAGTAAAAAAATTGCATACACATAATCTACTCGATCATCTTCTAAGTATTTATCGGCATTTTCAACAGTTCTCTTTAATACATCCAAAAGAATAGGAGTGCTTTCGTCTTTTCTCCGTACTAATTCTTGTAAACCGTCAATAGGAAATACATCGATATGATACTCAATTTTTTTTATAATTTCCTGCACAGTCATACCTTCATAATTAATCAATTCGACCGGCTCCTCACCTTTTAATTCTTTTAATTTTTTGCAATATCTTTCTTCGTTATATCCTTCTTCTAAACTTAACATATCGTACATCTCCCCTAACAATACCACAGCAATCATTTCTTTTGCTTTGTCTTCATCGACTCCTTCGGACATAAGCCTGTCTAATGTCTGTTTGGTACATTCAGGGTTGTTTTCAGCAAGCTGATTTTCAACCGCTTGCAATATCTCTTTTTTAACAATATTATTTACCATATCGTATACCCCTCATCATTAATATCATTTTTGTATACTGTTTCCATTTTTTCTCCAAACCGTTCTGTTAACTATACCGGTATAGCTTTGTATAATCTTAACAACTTTGACGCTGACATTTTCATCCATGTAATCGGGAGTGGGTACGCCAAAATCATTGTTTTCATACATTTTAACCGCAAGCTCCACAGACTGTAATACTTGCTCGCCGGATATACATCCGATAATAAAGTTTCCTTTATCCAAAGCTTCCGGTCTTTCGGTACTTGTCCGTATTGATACGGCGGGGAATTTAAAATAAGACGCTTCCTCCGGTATGGTTCCGCTATCCGAAACTACACAAAACGCATTAATTTGCAAATTATTATAGTCTGAAAACCCGAAAGGTTTCAAGCTTTTAACATTCGGATGGAATTGAAAGTTTCTTTTCTCAATAAATTTAGCGCTTCTGGGATGTGTACTGTATATAACAGGGATATCATACTCTTTTGCCATGGCGTTTACCGCATTCATTAAAGCAAAAAAATTATCTTCTATATCTATATTCTCTTCACGATGTGCCGAAAGTAAAATATATTTTCCTTTTTCCAAATCTAATGTTTTTAATATTTCACTGTTTCTTATTTTTTCCAGATTGGCGGTTAAAACTTCAGCCATGGGGGAACCTGTAACATAGGTTCTTTCTTTGGCCACACCCTCATAATTTAAATATCGCCTGGCATGCTCACTGTAGCAAAGGTTAACATCCGCTATGTGATCTACAATCCTTCGATTGGTTTCCTCCGGTAGATTTTCGTCGAAACATCTATTTCCCGCTTCCATATGAAAAATGGGGATTTTCAGCCTTTTTGCCGAAATGGCCGACAATGCCGAATTTGTATCTCCCAAAATAAGGAGT